>JAAYXU010000152.1 GCA_012515725.1 Clostridiales bacterium
GATAACTTATGCTCGTTTTAGAGACATTTTCAAAAGTTATTGACATATATCAGGTCGATATGTATTATAAACCGTCCGAACCAAATCAAGACGTTTCGTTAAATAATCTATATTCCGACGTATTTTCAGAGCTTATCCGGGCCTGCGAACGCCAAGTATATGCAAAAACCGCACTCCCGCGTAGCGGTATGTCGAAAGCGGCCGGTTGTCCGCGTCCAGCGTATGCGCGGCAACCAGTATCGTATCGGGCCGCGCCGGCCATCCCACCGACACAATGACCGGCGAGTGATAGAACCGCGTCCCGTCGGTAAGCTGCAGCACGTCGCCCGGCATGGCTTCCTCTATCGGAACCTCGACCGCGTACGGGCCCACGCCCTTATTTCCCACAAGGAAGCGGTACAGGAACTCCACGCCCGTCCAGGCGGGCGTCCGGCGCGACGAGCTAAGATAATACCATCCGGTTTCGGGTGTAAAATTCATAACGCCGCTTCCGGCATAGATGCACTGGGAAGCGAAATTCGTGCAGTCTCCTCCGAGCGCGGAAAAATCATAGTAGGCGGGATTACGGCGATATGCCCACTCGTGGGCGTAGCGAACCGCGCCCGGCCGGTCGTATGCAGCGATCAATGCCGTGTCCTCCTTTTTCCGGTCGGTTCATACTATGCGGAAGGGTTGCAAACGGTGGTACAGCGCGTCAGAGCAGAATATCTCGGAACCAGTCTTCCGAATAGAATGGTATAGGTTGTTTGCCGGCCAAATCTGCTCATACACCGGCGGATATTTGTGGTATACTCATATCCGCAGAGAAAACCGCTGACGAGAAAGGAATGGACCATGATCGCGGAAAACGTACTGGAACTCATCGGGAAAACGCCGATGGTCAGCCTGAAAAAAATGACCGGCGCGGAAATCTACGCGAAAGCCGAGTATCTCAATCCCGGCGGAAGCATCAAGGACCGGGTCGCCCTCTATATGATCGAGCAGGCCGAGGCGCGCGGAACGCTCCGTCCGGGCATGACGCTGATGGAGCCCACCTCGGGCAATACCGGCATAGGCCTTGCGCTGGCCGGGACGCAAAAAGGGTACCGGGTCGTCATCGTGATGCCCGAAAACATGAGCGAAGAGAGAAAAAAGATAATATCGGCGCTGGGCGCGGAGCTGGTGCTGACCCCGGCCGCCGAAAGCATAGGCGGCGCGGTGGCCGAGGCCATGCGGCGCAAGGCCGAAGATCCATCGATATTCATACCCCAGCAGTTCGAGAACCCCGACAATCCAAAGATTCACTATCTGACCACCGGGCCTGAGATATGGGAGCAGATGGACGGCCAGGTCGACGTATTCATATCGGGGCTTGGAAGCGGCGGCACGCTGCAGGGCGTGGGCCGCTATCTGCGCGAAAAGAATCCGCGCGTAGGTATCATCGCGGTGGAGCCTAAAAACGTATCGGCGCTGCTGGGCCACGAGCCCGGGCTGCACAAAATTCAGGGTATCGGCGACGGGTTTGTTCCGCCGGTGCTGGACACGAGCATGATAGACGAAGTCATCGAGGTCAGCGACGACGACGCCGTCACGACCGCGCGGGCGCTTGCCCGAGCGCAGGGAATCCTCGCGGGCACATCCGCAGGCGCCAACGTATGGGCCGCGATGCATATGGCAAAGCGCACGCTGCCCGGCCGGAAGATCGTTACGATACTGCCCGATCGGGTGGAGCGCTACTTCAGCACATCGCTTATATAGGACCCGCTATACCCGCGCAAACACGTCACGAATGACCGACACGGCCCTGTCGATCTGCTCGCGCGTGTGCGTTGCCGTGTAGCTTGTACGCAGCAGGCACTGGCCCTCGGGCACCGCGGGGGGAATCACCGGGTTGACATATACGCCGCCCTCAAGCAGCATCTGCGTTATCACGAACGTGCGCTCCGCGTCGTAGGTAAATATGGGCACGATCGCCGTCGTTCCCTCAATCGTGGGGATACCGGCCTTCTTAAGCTCGCCACGCATGTACCCGCTGATTTCGGCAAGCGCCTGTACGCGCCAGGGTTCCTCCCGTATGATCCTAAGCGCCGCCCTTGCCGCGGCGGCGTTGGCGGGCGGCAGAGACGCGCTGAATATGAACGGGCGCGAGTTGTGCTTGACAAAGTGGACGACCGTCTCGTCCGCGGCGATGCAGCCGCCAAGGGAAGCCAGTGATTTGGAGAAAGTGGTCATGATGATGTCCACTTCCTTTTCTAGGCCGTAGTGCGAAGCCGTCCCCCGTCCGCCCTCGCCGATCATGCCCAGCCCGTGCGCGTCGTCGACCATGACTCTGGCGTTGTATTTGCGTGCCAGACGGACTATGTCGGGGAGCTTTGCGATATCGCCCAGCATACTGAACACGCCGTCGGTGACTATGAGCTTGCCGCTGTCCTCGGGCAGCAGCGACAGTACGCGCTTAAGGTCCGCCATATCGCTGTGCTCGTATTTGAGCGTTTTCTTCGCGAAGCTGAGGCGGCAGGCGTCCCGGATGCTCGCGTGGTTCTCCGCGTCGTTGATGATGTAGTCGTGAAACCCGACCAGACAGGATATGATGCCCAGATTGGTCTGGAACCCGGTGCTGAACGTAAGCGCCGCTTCCTTGTGAAAGAAATCGGCGAGCTCGGTCTCGAGCTGCTCATGCAGTACCAGTGTGCCGTTGAGGAACCGCGAGCCCGAGCATCCGGTCCCGTACCGGGCGACGGCGTCGCTCGCCGCCTCGATGGTCCTTGGGTCGGATGTAAGGCCCATGTAGTTGTTGGAGCCGATCATGATGACGCGTTTGCCTTCGATCATGACCTCGGTATCCTGCGTGGATTCCAGCGCGTGAAAGTACGGATAAAGGCCAGCCGCCATGGCCTCGCGGGCTTTTGTATACCGGCGGCACTTTTCAAATAAATCCATTTGTAGTGCTCCTTGCGTTTTATAAAGTATAGATAATGCTTGCTCATCATAACACATATGGGCGGTGCGTACAATCGGGGGATTCGAGTTGCAGCGCAACAGCGCTTACTCACCAGTAATGACGCCCGTAATCACCACTTCAGAACCCGAATAAGCAAGGAACAAACAGGGACGCGGCAGGAGCAAGACCCCGCCCCATAAGTAGCCCGGCGGAGAATTTTTGCGGCTGTTATTTTTGGAGAACAATGCTTTCCCCCTGCGAATCCTCCATTTTTGTTGACCCGAGCCCCCGCGGGGCGGTATAATAAAAGTAACTATCGCTGCCAGCCTTAGGAAACGGAGGGATTGGGTTATGAACAAGGCGCTTGACGCCGTGATAACGCGCTGGATTCAGGATCATCGTGAGGAGTTTATCAGCGATCTCATGGGACTTGTAGCAATCCCCAGCGTGAAGGAAGAGCCCGTCCCGGATTGCCCCTACGGCGAGCCTGTGGGCAGGGCGCTTTCCTATATGCTGTCGCTGTGCGAGAAGGCGGGCCTAACGACCCTCGACATTGACGGCCGCTGCGCGGAGGCGACCCGCGAGGGCGGGGAAACGATCGTGGGAGTGCTCACGCATTTGGACATCGTGCCCGCGGGCGACGGATGGACGCGCAACCCGTGGGGCGAGCTTTCGGGCGAGCGCATGTACGGACGGGGAGTTATCGACAACAAAGGCCCCGCGGTCGCGAGCCTTTACGCGCTGCGGGCGCTCATCGCGGCGGGCGCGCCTGTCGCGAACTCGCTGCGGCTCATATTCGGGGGCGACGAGGAGTTCGGCATGGACGACATACGCTACTACCTCACGAAGCGTCCCGCACCCGACTACGCGTTTTCTCCCGACGCGCGGTTCCCGGTTATCCATGCTGAGAAAGGGATCGCATCGGGCGAATTCTACGCCGATATCACGGCGCCGACCGCGATCACATCGCTGTCGGGCGGAACCCGGCCTAACGTCGTGCCCGCCGCCGCGCAGGCAAGCCTCAGGGAACTTGCGATAGGTCACCTGTCGGCGGCCGTGGAGCAGCGCACACACATCATGCTGGTCGTGGAGAACGGCGAGATTCTAGTCCGCAGCGAGGGCCTTTCAGCCCACGCGTCCACCCCGCACAAGGGCCGCAACGCGGCAGTGCAGCTAATCGAATACCTGGCCGACACGCTGCCCGAAGGAGATGGCGCGCTGCCCCTCATGCGGGCGCTGGCGGACGGCTCGCGCATGGCGACCGACGGATCGGGCCTCTCTATCGCCTGCCGGGACGCGGTATCGGGCGCGCTGACCTTTAACCTGGGGAAAATCGCTCTTGAAGGCAAACGTCTGACGCTGACATACGACATCCGCCATCCGGTGACGATCGATTTTGACGAAACGCTCAAAAAGATGGAGCGGACGCTCGGGGCGCTGGGCTTCACAATGGCTCCCGCGTCCCCGCGCGCCGGGCTCTACCTACCGGCCTCCCACCCGCTGGTCGCCACACTGACCCGGGTCTATACGCAGTGCACGGGCCGCAGATCGCGTCCGGTCGCGATCGGCGGCGGAACATACGCGCGGACGCTGCCCCGCGCCGTCGCCTTTGGCCCGATATTCCCCGGGCAGCCCGAGAACGCGCACATGGCCGACGAATATGCGCGGGTCGGCGATCTACTTGCCGCCGCCCGCATATTCGCTCACGCGATGCTGGAGCTTGGGAATCTGCAGCCGCCTTCAAGTAACGGCTAGACGCCCTCTGGGGCGCTCCGCTCGAGTCCGAGCAGCCGCTCCTTTACGCCCACGCCTCCTGCGTATCCGGTCAGCGCGCCCCCCGCGCCCACAACCCTGTGACAGGGGATTAGAATGGGCACAGGATTTCGATTGAGAGCGCCGCCCACCGCGCGCGCCGCTCCGGGGGCTCCAATACGCAGCGCAAGCTCTCCGTATGTAAGCGTCTGTCCGTACGGTATCTCCAGGCAGGCCTGCCATACGCGCAGCGAGAACGGACTGCCGGTAAGCGACAGCGGAAGTGAGAACGCGCGCAGCGCGCCCGCGAAATACGCGGCGAGCTGCTCCTCGGTCCTGAAGGGCAGCGGCTCCGCGCCATGGCCCGATGTCGGGGACTGCGCTCCAAAGGCGACCCTGCATATGCCGAATCGGTCGGCTGCGATCGTCAGCGGGCCTATCGGTGTGCTCATTGTCTTTTCATACAGTATATGCGATTGCTCAGTCATAATCGTATTATACTATGATAGGCGCGCTGCGGGAAGGGCCTGGCCGAATTAATGCGGCTGGATAAAGTGCAAAGAGGTTGAGCCATGTCCGGGGCCGGCCGCCGGCAGTCGGCCCCGGATATGTAAAGCCGGACGCAACCAGCCGGGAGCGTCGGCCCTATATCCTATGCGGACGCGGCGCGGCGGGTTCGTGTTTGACAGCGCCGCGCGGCGGCTTTATAATTGGCGGCGGACGGGAGGGGTCGCTGTGCATCCGGACGAACGATGGATAACCCGCGCGCTCGCGCTGGCCCGGGCGGCCGGCGATGCCGGTGACGTACCGGTGGGCGCGGTCGTCGTGCGTGGGGACGAGGTCATCGGAGAGGGTGAGAACCGCCGCGAGCGCACAGGCGACCCGACCGGGCACGCCGAGATAGAGGCGCTGCGCCAGGCGGCGGCCGCGTCGGGCGGATGGCGGCTGCCGGGCTGCACGCTGTATGTGACGCTGGAGCCGTGCGCGATGTGCGCGGGCGCGGCGCTCTGGGCCCGCGTCGACCGCATCGTGTTCGGCGCGTTCGACGCAGAGGCCGGTTGCTGCGGGACGCTCTATAATCTTCCCGCCGATCCGCGGCTGTCGGCGGGCGTCGCGGTCACCGGGGGCGTGCTGCACGAGGAGTGCGCACGGATGCTGCGCGCGTTCTTCCGCGCGCGTCGGCAGACCGAGCCCCGTGTGCTGTAGCCGCGCTCGAGCGATATACAGATTTTTTTGATTCCTTTTGGCCCCGATGTAAAATTTACCTTGCACTCCGAGGCGGAACCGCGCGCATACTAGAAGCCGGAGGGAGTGCTATGCGAAAACATACGGTCATGACGCCGTTTTTACTTCTGGTTCTGCTCATATCAGGGTGCGCGCGCGTCCCGCCCAGCGAAACGCAGTTCGGAGCGACGACCGCTCCGCCGCCCACCCAGACGCCCGCGCCGATACTGCCCGCCGATCAGCCGATAACCGAGATCACGCCCGAGCCGGTCGCTGGGCCTCCCGACATGTCGACCGCGGCGGCCAGCGTATCCCCGGCGGTGATCGGTCTGGCCGTACGCAAGGGCGAAGCCGACGATCCCTCGGCCGTGAACGGACTTGGAACAGGCGTCATGGTACACCCCGACGGGTATATACTGACAAACCACCACGTAGCGGGCTCCGCGGACGCCATTGAAGTCGTATTCTACGACGGAACCACGGTACCGGGTAAAAGGGTATGGAGCGACGCCGCGCTGGATCTGGCCGTCGTCCGGTGCGAGGGCGGCCCCTATGCGACCGCTCCGCTTGGAGACACGAACTCTCTGCGCGTAGGCCAGCCGGTGCTGACGATAGGCACGCCGCTGGATCTCTCGTTCCAGCACACCGCGACGGCGGGTATCGTCTCGGCGGTCGACCGCACCCTCGAAGTCCCCACCGAGCAGGGCGTTTCATTCATGGAGCAGCTCATACAGACCGACGCGTCTATCAATCCGGGCAACTCCGGCGGGCCGCTGTGCGATATAAACGGGTACGTCGTGGGCATTACGACAATAAAGGTGACCGGCGCGGAAGGCCTGGGGTTCGCTATTCCGATCAACATATGCCGTCCGATCATGGAGAAAATCATCGCCGAGGGCCAATACGTGACTCCCTACATGGGGCTTATGGCGATCGACAGAACCATCGCGCGCTTCTACGGGTATAATATCGAGCAGGGCATCACGGTGCTCAGCGTGGATCCCGAAGGACCGGCCTACTCATGCGGCATCCGCCAGGGCGACACTCTGCTCATGATCGACGGCGAGACGGTCGAGACGATGGCGGAGCTGCGCGAGCGCACCTATACCGCCGGGACGGGCGGCGAGCTGTCGCTGACATGGTCTCGGGACGGAGAAACGATGACGGGCGTCTGCAAGCTCATAGAGCGCCCGAGATAATGGATTCCTCCGGCGGGTGTCTCCCGCCGGTGTTTTTTTCGCAATAAAAAACCGGCCTTTCGACCGGAAAGATTGTCTTTTATGCGCCGGGCAGGGTGGGCTCACTCGAATACGTTCAGGTACTGACTGCCAAGCCCGGCCATCGTCGCGGCGGTGGGCTCGTACGGCTTGCCGTTGATCGTGATCTGTACGTCCTCGATGTTCTTGAACTGGGTCAGCGTCAGAATGAGTCCCCGCACGGCCATCCGTTCCATGCCCGGCAGCTCGGACAGCGATTCAAACTCTCCCGACAGGTCAATCGTGGCCACTCCGTCCTCGCTGATCGTCACGCTGTGCACCTTGGTGACAGGAGGAAGCAGCGATATCAGCCCTGACCCCTCCACCGGCGCCATCATTTCCTCAACGGCCTCGGCGGGAGTCGTTGCGGCGTCCAGCACGCGCAGCACCGGTACCAGGAATGTACCGCTCTGATTGGTGAAGTACAGCTCGAACTTGCCATCGCGTCCCGCAGGCGCTCCGGCCGGCTCGATGTTGTGTATCGGCTCGGTAAAGCACGCGCTTACATCGGTACCAAGAGGCAGCTTCTCCAGGTCCTTTCCATTGAGCCAGATCTCCACCTCGTCGACGGTATTAAACTCGATCAGCGTATTGACGACCGCAGTCACCATCGCCGACTCCTCGGCGGCGCTCTCACACTCGCCCGATACGGTGAGATCCACTGTCGCAAGCCCGTCTTCTATGTCAAGGTCGATCTGCGTCCCGGCGGGCAGCGGCGCGTATATGCCCCGTGCCGCCAGTTTCACGTCCTCCTCAGACCCCGCGATGAGGAAGCGCAGCGCCGCCCGGCCAATGCCTTCCTCCCATGGGATCTGTCTCATCACGGGAACCACATAACCGCTGGCGTCCCGGTAGTAGAGTACCGTGTCGCGCAGTTTTGTCTCACCGGCCGGAGCGACCACCTCGGACTGCCCGGACCCGGTCTGCTCGGTTGGCTCAGGCGTCTCGGGCTGTTTGCCGCACCCCGAAAGCCCCCATACAGCCGAAACCAGCAACGCTATCAGTACGACTCCCCAACGCCGCAGCATATGAAAGACCTCCTCAATCTTGCTTGCCGGTATCATTCTATGATGAGGAAGGGATGTCTATGATTGCCCGGGAGGAGGAACTTCGTGTATAATGGAGAAAATTGCAGAAACGGGAGCTAAATAATGCCCTACGACGGACTGACGCTGGGCGCAGCGGCACGGGAGCTCGATCGGATACTGTCGGGCGGGCGAGTCGATCGGGTATCGCAGCCCGAGCGCGACGAAATCCATATAGAGATACGCAGCGGCGGCCAAAACCATCGCCTGCTGCTGTCTGCCAGCGCCCGGTATCCGCGGGCGCACCTGACGCGGGAGGTAAAGCCCAATCCCCTCAAAGCGCCCGCGTTCTGCATGGCGCTGCGCAAGCGCCTCACCGGAGGGCGCGTCGTGTCGGTCGCGCGTCACGATATGGAGCGCGTGCTGGAAATCGAGCTTGACGTCCGCGACGAGATGGGCGCACAGTCCCGCGTTGTGCTGCGCTGCGAAATAATGGGCCGCCACAGCAACATAATACTGACCGGCGCGGACGGGCGCATACTGGACAGCATCAAGCACGTCGGAGAGGACAAAAGCCGGATCCGCGAGGTGCTGCCGGGCCTTGCCTACGCCTATCCCCCCCCGCAGGACAGGATCGACCCGCGCGGGCTCGACGCCGAGACGCTCGAAGCGCTCCTTTCGCAGGGGGACGGCGCGGCCGCGCTGTCGGCGCGTCTGGCCGGACTGTCGCGCGCCACGGTCGCGGCGATCATAGGCGGCGCGGATAGCGAGCCGCTGCCCGCGGCCGCGCGGCGCGAAGCCGCGCTCCGGCTGGCAGAGCGCATAGCCGCGGTCGAGAGCGGGCAGATTAGCCCGGTGCTTGTGACCGATCCCTCGACCGGGGAAGCCGTCGACTTTTTCCCATTTATAAGCGCGGCGCATCCCTCGAAATGGCAGCGGCCCTGTACGACACTGCAGCAGGCGATGGACGAGTATTATCGGCGGCGCGACCGCGAAGACCGGATGAAGGAGCGCACCGCCGCGATGCGCGACGTCGTCCGCCGCAATCTCAATCGCTGTGAGCGCAAGCTCGAAAAGCAGCGGCAGACGCTGCTAGACGCCGCCCACCCCGAACGATACCGGCTCTGGGGAGAGCTGCTGACCGCAAATCTGGCGCAGCTGCGCCGGGGAATGCGCTCGGTATCGCTTCCCAACTGGTACGATCCCGAGTGCGCCGCCGTGGACATCCCGCTGGATCCGGCCCGGGACGGCGTACGCAACGCGCAGCTCTGCTTCAAGCGCTACCGTAAGGCCCGGGTGGCCCTGGAGCTTACCCGTTCGCAGATCGAGGAAACCGAGCAGGAGATCGCGTACCTCAAAGGCCAGCTTCATAACCTAAACGGATGCTCGACGCTCGCGGAGGCCGAGGAAATAGCGCATGAGCTGGCCGCCCAGGGGTACATGCGGCCGCCGCGCGGCGGCCGCCGCGCCCGGCAGTCCCGCAGCGCGCCGCTTCGCTACCGCTCGAGCGACGGATATGATATCTACGTGGGACGGAACAATACGCAAAACGACGCGCTGACGCTGCGCTTGGCGCGGCCCGACGACATATGGCTGCATACCCGGCAGATACCCGGAAGCCATGTCATACTGCGCGCCCGCGATGGGAGCGCCTCCGATACCGCGATAGCCGAGGCCGCGCTGCTGGCGGCCTGGCACAGCAGTGCGCGCGATTCGTCGGGGGTTCCAGTCGACTATACCGCGCGGCGTAATGTAAAAAAGCCCGCGGGCGCGCGTCCGGGCATGGTAATCTATACGACGCACCGCACCGCGACGGTCACGCCCGACGCCGCACGGGTGGCGCTGCTCAGTCCAGTGGACGAGCCGTCTGAAGACGCGCGGCAATAGAGCCGCCTACCGCAGCACGCCCAGTCTCCTGAATGCGCCGCGCATACGCGTTATATTGAGCGTAAAGGGATCCACGAGCGTAATGTCGCGGCCCATTCTGCGCGCATAGCACAGCGAGTGGGCCGTCAGGCTCTGCGGATCGCTGCCGTATACTGCGATCATATACCGGGAACGGTTTACGATCTCGCGGTTTCGCTTATAAACGCAGTCGGGAGTTCTGTGGCGGCTGATGAGCAGCGCCTGATCGGCCTGCTGCAGTACCGAAAAATACCGATTGCGATACTGCTCGCTCCACCGGGAGGCCTGCTCCTCGTGGGGCAGCACGCAAATAAGACGCAGCTTCGGATAGAGCGTCCGCAGTGAAAGCACTATCTGCGCGCAAATTAGATCAGCGCCCCAGTCCGCGCCGCTTATAAAGCGGTTGCAGCCCCTAGCGATCCGCTTTCTGATCTCCCTTTCCAATACATCTTTGAGCGCCTGACAGCTCGGGTGCGACTCATCGGTCCCGAAGGGCAGACCCGCGGGGCGCAGCCCGGTAAAGCAGCAGGCAGAACGGATATCCAACCGCTTTTTTCCTTGCCTCATAATGGAGTACGCGAGATATCATATATTAATTCCACAAGTGTGTCAACCCTTTCATCTAATACCACCAAGGCGAAAGCATTTTTTACTGGTATTTACCTGCGTTATGCCATTTTTATGAAATTATATAGGCTTTTTATTTATTATGGCACTTTTTTAAAAAAGCGACTAAAAACCCAGGGGTCGAGAAACGCCGGGAATTTCCTGCTCTTTCTTACCCTCTGTTACGACAATATCTGTTCCGGTGCTTGCTGTTACTTTGTCTGCGCGGCGACAAGCTCCCCGAACGCTTCCGCCCGGGCAAGAGCCTCCCGATCGGGCGCCCAGAGCGTCCGGATGCCCTCGCCCATTATTTCAAATCCCGCCTCGGCAAGCGCCGCGGTCATGAGCCCCACCGCCTCGCCGCTCCATCCGTAGCTTCCGAACGCCGCTGCCTTCTTTCCCCGGAATTTAAGCCCCCGTATCATCTCAATGAGTCCGCCTATCGCGTGCAGATACCGGTTATTGATGGTAGGAGAGCCCAGCAGTACCGCCTTGGCGCGGAATATCTCGGTGATGATGTCGTTCTTGTCTTCCCTTGCAGCGTTTAGCAGCGTCACCTTTACCGACGGATCGGCGCGCCCTATACCCTGGGCTATGGCCTCGGCCATCCGTCGCGTCGCGTTCCACATCGTATCGTATACTATCACGATCCGGTTCTCCCGGTACGCGTCGGCCCACGTGAGATACTGCTCTACGATCGCACCGGGATTATCGCGCCAGACCACGCCGTGGCTGGGGCATATCATATCTAGCGGCAGCCCGAGTTTTTGGAATTCCCGTATCTTCCTTACCACAAGCGGCGAAAACGGCGTCAGAATATTGGCGTAGTACTTGAGCGCTTCCGCGTAGAGCTCGGTATGATCCGCCGTGTCATTAAAGAGCGTCTCGGTCGCGTAGTGCTGCCCGAACGCGTCATTTGAGAAAAGTATATTCTCTCCGGTCATATAGGTGAACATCGTGTCGGGCCAGTGCAGCATCGGCGCTTCGATAAAAA
>JAAYXU010000153.1 GCA_012515725.1 Clostridiales bacterium
GGGACGCTTAAACGAGGTCGAGGCGGCCCGACGTCCGGTCGTGCGTTATTCGTTCGAGGATGGGGACTAAAGCGCGTTTGTCAGGGAGCGGATGGGCGAACCACATACTTCCTAACGAACAAAGCCGTCAGCGAATGCCGCTGGCGGCTTTTTGGGCGGATTTATTGCGAGCCGGACACCCGGGCGAATCCATGCCAACCGCTTTGAGTGCTGTGATCGCCCGAGCGCCGCGGTAAAAAGTGAAGGTTTGATGCGCCCCGCCTGGGTTCCGCGGGGCTTGTGCCGAGCAGCCATTTATTATATGATAGCCGTATACACGAATGGAAAAGAGGGATCCCCCTATGAGCGATATCCCCCGGTTAGTTCAAGAGATTAAGCAGAACGTGCAAAAGGTCATCGTCGGAAAGGACGATGTCATCGAACTCATGCTGATCGCGCTCCTGTGCGAGGGGCATGTGCTGATAGAGGACGTGCCGGGCGTGGGAAAGACATCGCTTGCCTCGGCTCTGGCACGCTCGGTCGGGTGCAGCTACCGACGCATACAGTTTACGCCCGACGTGCTGCCCTCGGACATCACCGGATTTTCGGCCCCGGACCTTAAGACCGGGGCGTTTGAATACCGGCCCGGCATGGTCATGAGCCAGATTGTACTGGCTGACGAGATTAACCGCACGTCTCCCAAAACCCAGTCGAGCCTGCTCGAAGCCATGGAGGAGCGGCAGGTTACCGTGGACGGCGTCACGCGGCCGGTCCCGCGGCCATTCCTCGTGCTGGCCACGCAGAACCCGGTCGAATATATTGGAACCTATCCCCTGCCCGAGGCGCAGCTCGACCGCTTCCTGATGCGCGTGTCGATCGGCTATCCGTCGCTGTCCCAGCAGATTGACATACTGACCCGCTACGCCCATGACGATCCCCGCGAGACGCTAACGCCTGTCACGAGCGCCGATGAGATAGCGCGGCTCATCACGCGCACGCGGGCGGTGCACTGCGCGCCGCCCATCAAGGAGTATATCGCGAGCCTTACCGCACGCACCCGGCTCCATGAGCACGTGTCGCTGGGGGTAAGCCCCCGGGGCGCGCTGTATCTCATGCGGGCCGCGCAGGGCTCGGCGTTCATCGCGGGGCGGGACTACGTGATACCCGATGATGTGCAGAAGGTATGCGTACCGGTACTGTCCCACCGGCTGATGGTACGGCCCGAGGCTCGCATACGGGACATGACCGCCGAGCGGGTCGTACAGTCGGTGATGGCCATGACAGACGTGCCGGCCAGCTACCGGTAGGGCGCATGAGAGCACGCCGGGCATATTTCCTGGCCATAGCTGCAGGAATCCTGATCGCCGCGCTGTATACGGGCGAGAAAATCTATTACCTGGCCCTCTTCATCATGGCCGGTATGGTCCTCTTATCGCTCATTACGGCGTTTATCACCTACTACAGGCTGAGCTATTTGCAGACGCTGACGCCATCATCGGGCATCAAGGGCGAGGACGTAACGCTCCGCGTCGAGATACACAACGATTATCTTTTTCCGTTCCCTCTGGTCGTGCTTTACTACGATCTGCCCGAGAACTGGCTCTCGTCGACGTCCCTGACTGACGCGGCGTCGGTGCTTCCCCGGTCGCGGTACGAACTGACCCGAAGTGTGCGCTGCCGCTACCGCGGGCGTTACCCGGTGGGACTGCGCAGCGCGCGCTTTACCGACCTTTTCGGTCTGTACGCTTTTACGATACGGTTTGACCGCCTTTCCTATCACCGGCCGCTGACGCTGCTTGTAAGGCCCCGTGTCGTGCCGCTTTCGCGCCTGCCGCTTCCGGTTCGCGAGAGCGAGGGTCAGGTACGCTCCCGGATGCGCGTGTCCGACTACATGACGCAGATGGCCGAGCCGCGCAAATACCGGGCCGGAGATCCGCTCAAGAAGATGCACTGGAAGCTGACGGTGCGTAACCGCGAGCTCATCGTCAAGGACTACGAGCAAAGCAGCCAGCCGCAGGTGACGCTGTATCTGGACAGCAGGAAAACCGGTCTGCCGGGGATCGAGGGAGTCGCGCTCGAGGACATGCTGGTGGAGTGCGCGACGGCCGTCGCGAACCATGTGATCGACCGCGGTTATCCGTTCCGGCTCATCGCGTACGCGCCCGACCGGCGCGAGCTGGCCGCGTCCCGTCCGGGGGATTTCGCGGCGGTGTACGAGCTGCTGTCTGACATCGCGTTTACCGGGGAGTACCCGCTCCACGACGTGCTTATATGGGAGCTTAAGCACATCGGACGGGAGGGCTGCCTTTTCATCGTCGCGCAGGACATCACCGCTTCGGCTTTCGATACGCTGATGCTGCTGCGCCGCTCGGGCGTGCTTATTACGGTGATATGGGTGTACTCGTCCGCGGCCCGCTGGAGCAGCGAGGCGGGCAGGATGGTCCGCGAAATGCGCGACAAGGATATTCCGGTGCTGACCGTAACGCCGCAGGACGATCTGGCCGTAAAGGCGGAGGCGCTGAGATGAGGCGCTCTGTGAGCCGCTTCGCGGCCGTGCTCGTCCCGCTCGCGCTGCTCGCGTTCGCGCTGGGCATGAGCCTGTGCATGACTCTGTACCTGTCGGCATCGGTCGCCGGTATGGCGCTTGCGGCGCTGGCGCTGACCACGCTCTTTGCGGCATGGTTTTATTCGGGCCGGACGGCGGCCGCGGGGCTTGCGCTCGCGGCGGCGGCGCTGCTCGTCCTCTGGTGGATCATGAAGGACGCGCTGTGGGTCACGATATTCGACTTCTTCGGGCAGACTTTCCGGTTCATCGGAGGCGGCGACCCGGTCGCGGAGCGATACCGTACCGCGCTGGCCCTTGCGTGCATGGCGCTTTCCGCGGCGGTTGTCACGCTCATCGGCAGGGGGCGCGGGGCGTTTCCGGCGCTCCTGCTGCTCACGGCGGCGCTTCTCCTGACCGAATGGCTTTTCGGGCACTACCATATCCTCCCGACTGTCATTCCGGCTGCTGCCGCGCTCATCATGCTGATGGCCAAGTCCCACCAGCTGCGCACCAGCCGGATCTACCGCAAATCCCTTCCTGCCGACGCGATGGCGCTGTGGACCCTTCCCACGGCCGCGCTCATTGCCGTCTTCTCGTGGCTGCTGCTGTTTGGACGCGTGACAGACCAGTGGAAATGGGACTGGCTCGTCGACCGCGCTGACCGCATCAACGATTATCTGTCGGACTATACCGATTTCAACCGCCCGCGCAACACGTTTTCGCTCTCATCGACGGGATTCTCGCCCTACGCGGACCGGCTGGGCGGTACGGTCATGCCTGATGACACCGAGGTGCTCTGGGTGGCAGCAAAACGGCCGATTCTGCTGCGGGGCGTAATCTTTAACGAATACGACGGCTATCGGTGGTACGATACGACCGCAAGCAGCCGCTACCGCATCAGCGCGCTCAATCACAGGCCGATACTCGCCGACGTATTCGACCTCAACCGCCCCGACGCGCCCACTATGCAAAGCGAGCTCAGCCGAATGCTCATTCCGACCGAAATCACCGTCATCCATCTGACGATGAGTCCCTCGTCGATGTTCGTGCCCTTCCGGGTCTCGCGCGTGGATCCAACGAAGCGCTTTGATCTTATCGTGTATTTTAATGACAAGGGTGATGTTTTTACTACCCGCGACATGCGCCCCGGTAGCGGCTACACGATCGAGGCAGCGCTTCCCGACTACGATAACCCGGAATTTCCCGCGCTAATGGCCCGCCTGCTCGCCGAGGCCGCTCCCGACGATCCGCAGAAAACCGAATCCGTTCTGGCGCGGTATCTCTCGCTTCCCGAAAATATGCTGTCACCGAAAGTTTTTAAGACGACCGAATTCGTCGCGCGTGGAGCGGCGAACGACTATGAGAAGGCGGCGCGCATACGGGACTATCTGGCGACGCGCTTCCGCTATACGACGACGCCCCCCGAGCCGCAGGGCGGCGACTTCGTGAGCGAGTTTTTCGACAGCGGAGAGGGATATTGCACCTACTACGCTTCGGCGATGGCCGTGATGGCGCGCATCGCCGGACTGCCCTCGCGGTATGTGGAGGGCTACCGCGTCGTTCCGGGGCCCCGGAACGAATGCACCGTGACCAACCAAAGCGCTCACGCCTGGGCCGAGGTCTATTTCGAGGGTATCGGGTGGATTCCCTTCGACGCGACGCCGTCCGGGCGGGAGGATACGGGCGATACGCCCGGCGAGCCAGGCCCCGTTCAGCCCTCGCCCATCGAGCCTGAGGAGCCCACGCCCGAGCCCGCTCCCGTTCTGCCGCCCCTGCCTGAGCCCGCGCCCTCGCGCGTACCGCTCGCGCTTGGGATTGCCGGAGGGCTGGCGCTCCTGGCGCTGGCCGCTCTTGCTGCGGTCAGCCGCCTGCGCACGGCGATGTGGGTAGTGCGCCGCCTCCGTCCCGATCCGGAGGGACAGGTGCGCTACCTCTTTGGAGACATACTTTCGCTGCTTTGCATGTTCAATTCACCTGTCAAGACCGGCGAGACGCTGTACGCGTACGCGAGCAGGATCGACCAGTGGCTTGCGCTTGACGGATTTACGCTCACGCAGATCGCAGATATCGTGGTGCGGATGACCTATTCCGAGCGTCCGCCCACGGCCGGGGAGGTACAGACCGTCGCGCGGTTCAGGTACCTTATGGCTAGGTACACACTGCTCGCCTCGGGCGCGCTGCGCTATTTCCGTCAACGGGCGCTCCGCGTGAGGCGGGGCGGGGGTTGAGCGCATCCCGCCGTATCAATCCCATTGCTCGCCGCCCTCGCGCAGCGTCTCCATCAGCGGGCGTATCGTGTCCCAGTCGAAGCCCCGGCGCATGAGCGACGCGCCGATCTTCTGCTTGCGCGTAGCTGTATCCGCGACATTCTCGTATCGCTTGCGCAGCCTGTCGAACTCCGCCCGGGCGTTCTCCCGCTCCCGCTCGGGCGTATACTCGTCAAGCGCCAGGGCAATCTTGTCGCGATCCACGCCCCGCGCCAGCAGCTCCTGCTCGATGCCCCATCTTCCGCTGCGGCGCACCGCCGCCCTGTCCCGTACCCAGAGCCGCGCAAACTCGGCATCATCGAGGTAGCCGTACTGCGCGAGCTTTTCCCGGGCGCTGTCCGCGGCCTCATCGGAGAACCCTTTCCGTCTGAGGTAATCGCGCATCTCCCGGTGGCTGCGCATCCGGCTCTCCAGATAGCGCAGCCCCTGGTCAAATGCCTGCCGCGCCTCGTGCATGCGCTCTATCTCATCCCAGCGGGCGTCATTGAGCTCGTCACCCTCCCGCAAGCCGGTCTGTGCGCAGGTTATAAGGGAGAGCGAACCACGGTATTCGCCGTCCACGAAAACTGAAACCCGGTTTTTGTTTTTATTCTGCGTCTCAATTTTTGTGATCTTTCCCACTGATGCCTCCCGAACCCAGTACATATTCCTTCTCATTGTAGCACAAAATAACGGCTGAAAATACCACTCCGAAGGAGGCTCGTTATGTACGGACAACAACCCCAACTGGATTCAAAGAATCTGTCCTATCTGGAGGACAGCATGAACTTTGAGGCGCTGGCCGTAAAGAAGTGCCAGCAGTACGCAACGCAATTTCAGGATCCCGTGCTCAAAGACATGGCAACACAACTGGCGCAGCATCACCGTCAGCACTATGACACACTGCTGAACTACCTGCAAAGCCATCAGTAAGGAGGATGAGCGATGACCACGAACACAAATCCCGGACAGCCCATCATGAGCGAACAGGAACTCATGTACGACCTGCTCAATCAGGAAAAGGAGATCGCGAAGCTCTACACCACCGCGATTACCGAAAGCTCATGCCCCAACATGCGCCAGATGCTCAACCAGAACATGCAGCAGACCTGCGCCGACCAGTACAGCCTGTTCGACCAGATGCGCAACAAGGGATACTACCAGTCGAAGGACGCGCAGGCCAACGAGGTGCAGCAGGCTAAGCAGAAATTTTCGACGATGCGCAATCAGATCAGCTGAATGAGATGAGACGTGAGTCCGGCCAGGTCGGACTGGTTAGTACCCCATGTTCCGGGTGCGGAACATGGGGTTTCCCAACCGTTTATCAGTTTTTTTCAAAGACCGTTATAAATGCGTACGGATAGCCGTCCGAGCGCAGCTTCTCTACCATATTTTCAGCATTGGCGCGGACCATGAAGGAACCTACCTGAACCCGCGGATAATAGCTGATGTGCGCGTCGTACCCCCGGGCCCTCAGATTCAGAAGCGCCGTTTCGGCCTCGTCCGTGCTTGCGTACTCGCCCGCGCTGACCCGGTAGTAGATTTCAGCGGACGTCCCCTCGACGATCTGCTCATACCGCTGCCTGACTATTGCGATATTGCCGGCCACGTCCTGCGCGAAGTCCATGTGATAGCCATGCTCTATGATCATGGGATAGGGTATCCGCGCCCTGTTGCATTCGTACAGGAACGAATAGTAATCCCACTCTCCGCTGCCCTTCTTCGTGCGTATCTCGAATCTAAAACCCATCATGTCGGCCAGAGGCTTGTAGAGCTGGGTAGCCATCGCGGTTTGCTCCTGCACGGAATGCACCGGATTGTAGAGCGGAACAATTGCGACGAGTATACCCCTGTTGGGTACTCCCGCGCTGTTCACGCTCCAATTCGTATGAAGGTCTATACCCAGATCACAGCCCGCCTGCTGCAAACGTCTCGCGCGCTCGCTCCAACTGATGTTGGTCGCCTCAGGCCGCAGATTGACGATGCCCGGCAGCTTGGCAAGCTCTATGGCCAGCTGCCTCATCACGGTACCTTCCCGGTAGGCCTTGAACTCGGGCGTAGTCGCGTACTGGGCCGGAATCGCGTTGCTTCCGTCCCCGTGGCTGCCCAGCACGCCGATTTTGGTCAGTCCGTACAGCATTGCTCAATCCTCCCAGTAAGTCATGTCGGTCGGCGCCTGCTGGGTATCGGTAAGCCGATTTTCCTTGATCTGCACATAGAGCTGATTGGTAAACACGCACAGCGCCGCAAGAATTACCGCCTGAATGAGGCCCGAGACCAGCAGCTCAACGCTCCATGCCGCTTTGAGTACGAGAGCCATGTAAAGCGGCGTCACCACTATGCTCACGCCAAGCAGTATATACGGAATCGCCCAATTCACCTTCAGTGTCGGAAGCAGCTTTAGAAAGGCTCCCAGTGAATATAAAAAACCTCCCACAACCAACAGCTCTGGTCGTATGAGATCAGTAATCAGGTTCCAGTCCATTTTGGATACACCCCCTGTTGTCAGCATATGCGCAAGGGGTGGGAGCGGTGTGGAGGGCGGCGGACGCACCGCTGGAAAACACTTCTTTTTTCTTGACAGCCCGGTATGCCTGCGCTATAATGTGCGTTGAGTCGGCGGCCGCTAATGGTGTGGGGGCTTGTGGACTGGTTTCAGAGCTATATTGCTGGATTATCCACACCTCTTGTGCAGCGGATCGCTGTTCAGGATGTCCATCGCGGCGGCGGCCACCGTCATACAGGGCAGCCTCGTGGCGGGGCTCATCATGCTGCTGAGCGGGTTTTATATTAGCTAGCGCCCGCTGCTCCCACAAACACTGCGACGCAGTCATACTTATATTCCTTATAAAGAGTGGTGGAGGGAATGGGCCCGATGAAACCCGGCAACCTGCCTGCGGCAAGGTGCCAAATCCCACGGAGTCGCGGGGACTCCGGCAGATGAGGAGAGCGGGCCTGTCTGCATGGACAGGCAATTTTCTTTTTGGAGGCTACATAGATGAAATATCAGTTTACTTCCGAATCGGTGACAGAAGGGCATCCCGATAAAATGTGCGACCAGATATCCGACGCGATACTAGACAGTATGCTCGAATGCGATCCGGAGGCCCGCGTTGCCTGCGAAACGGCCGCGACAACGGGTACCGTGTTCGTGATGGGGGAAGTATCGACCCAGTGCTATGTGGATATACCGGGCATCGTCCGCCAGACGGTGGCAGATATCGGGTACACCCGCGCCAAGTACGGATTTGACGCCGAGAACTGCGGCGTGCTGGTCAGCATACACGATCAGTCGGGAGATATCGCGATGGGCGTTGACCGAGCGCTGGAGGACCGCGAGGCCGCGGACTCGGACTGCGGACTGGGCGCGGGGGATCAGGGCATGATGTTCGGCTACGCCTGTGACGAAACCCCATCGCTTATGCCGATGCCCATAGAGCTCGCCCACACGCTCAGCCGCCGTCTGGCGGCGGTGCGCAAGTCCGGCGAGTTACGGTGGCTGCGTCCCGACGGCAAGACCCAGGTGACCATACTCTACGAGGACGGGCGTCCGGTGGCCGTGGATACCGTGGTGGTTTCGGCACAGCATCATCCCGACATCGACGACCGCGAGATTCGCGAGAGCATCATAGACCATGTGATCCGGCCGGTTATCCCCGAGGAGCTGGACGCTTCCCGCGTCCGCTATCTCATTAATCCCACCGGGCGATTCGTACTGGGCGGCCCGGCAGGAGACTCGGGCCTTACGGGCCGCAAGATTATTGTTGACACGTACGGAGGCTGGGCGCGGCACGGAGGAGGCGCGTTTTCGGGCAAGGATCCCACCAAGGTGGACCGCTCCGCCGCATACGCCGCCCGGTGGGTGGCAAAGCACGTCGTGGCCGCAGGGCTTGCGTCCCGGTGCGAGATCCAACTGGCCTATGCGATTGGCGTGGCCTGGCCGGTATCGGTCATGGTGGATACGTTCGGCACCGGGCAAGCAGACCCCGCGAAAATATCCCGAGCGATCTGCGAAGTCTTCGACCTGCGCCCCGGGGCGATCATACGCGACCTCAATCTGCGCCGACCGATATACCAGCAGGTAGCCGCGTACGGGCATTTCGGCCGAATGGATCTCGATCTGCCGTGGGAGCGTCTGAGCCGGGTGGACGCGCTCAGAGCCGCGGCCCGCGGCTGACCGGACGAGGAAGGACGATATGGAGGAACTGACCGCCACAACGCTGCAAATCGTATACCGCAACGAGGAGAACGGATACACCGTCGCCACTATGGAGGTCGGCGATGCGGTGCATACGGCGGTGGGCATGCTCCCCGGGCTGCGGGAGGGCGAGCGGGTGGTGATCGCCGGGGAGTGGACCACCCACGCGGTCTACGGGCAGCAGTTCCGGGTCAGCATGTGCCGCTCGCTGCCGCCTGATAGCCATGAGGGGCTTATACGGTATCTTTCCTCGGGCGCGATATCGGGCGTCGGCCCGGTTACGGCAAAGAGAATAGTGGACGCGCTCGGGCTGGACGCGCTCGATATCATTGCCCGAGAACCCCAGAGGCTGCGCCGCGTGGAGGGAATCGGCGCCGCCCGCGCCATACAGATAAGCCAGAGCCTGGCTGAGCAGCGGAACGTGCAGCAGGCCATGGTGTTCCTCAGCTCCCTGAACCTCTCTCTCAACATGACCACCCGCATATACCGCAAATACGGGGCCATGACGGTCGAGCTTGTGCAGAGCGACCCCTATCGTCTGGTACGCGATATCGAGGGAATCGGCTTTAAGACCGCCGACAGGATCGCGCGCATGCTGGGCGTGGACGAAAGCGCTCCCACACGCATGGCTGCGGGCATACTCTATCTGCTGCAGGAATCCGCAGCCCAGCGGGGCCATACGTGTCTGCCCGCAGACACGCTCTACGGTAAAGCCGCCGCGCTGCTGGGAGCGGCCGAGGAGCAGGTCGTAGAGGCGCTCCGGGACATGGTGGAGGAGGGAAGCCTTGCGGTTGTGTACCGCGAGGGCGCCGCGTATGTCTATCTGCGCGCGTTCCTGGAGGCGGAGCAGGAGGTAGCGCGGCGGCTTAGCGAGCTGGCGGACTCCCGGCCGCGGGCGCTTTTCGATGACCCGGCTGAGGCGTTCAAAACCGTATCGGTCATGCGGGGTATCTGCCTGGCCCAGGGACAGGAAAAGGCGGTGTATCAAGCGCTGTCGGGCGGCCTGACGATCATTACCGGCGGGCCGGGTACCGGTAAGACCACGACGATCAACTGCATACTGGGTATGCTGGAGCTTGCCGGCGTCAGGGTGATGCTGGCCGCGCCCACGGGCCGGGCCGCCAAGCGCATGACCCAGGCCACCGGCCACGAGGCGCGAACGATACACCGGATGCTCGAGTACGGTTTCTCCGACGAGGAGGAGCTCAGCTTCAACCGGAACGAGGACAACCCCATTGCCTGCGGCGCCCTCATCGTGGACGAGATGTCGATGGTGGACCTCACGCTCATGCAGCACATGCTGCGGGCGGTTCCCAGAGGGTGCCGGCTGGTACTGGTGGGCGACGCCGATCAGCTTCCCTCGGTGGGCCCGGGTAATGTGCTGCGCGATATCATCATGAGCGGCATCGCGCCCGTTACGAAGCTTACCGAAATTTTCCGGCAGGCTCAGGAGAGCCTCATCGTGGTCAATGCCCACCGCGTCAACGAGGGGAGGATGCCCGAACTTGCCTGCGTGGACCGCGACTTCTTTTTTGAGCGCAAGGACGACTCCGCCTCCGCGCTTGAGGCGGTCGAGGCGCTGGTTTCCCGGCGGATACCCTCGTTCCACGGCGGCAGCCCGCTCGAATCGATACAGGTGCTGGCCCCGATGAAAAAGGGCGAGCTGGGCGTCTACAACCTGAACGCCCGCCTGCAGCGGCTCTTCAATCCCCCCAGCCCGCGCCGCGCGGAGCGCAGTCTGGGCGACAGCGTGCTGCGGGAAGGCGACAAGGTCATGCAGATCCGCAATAATTATGGACTCGAGTGGCGCAGGGAGCTGCCGGGCGGCGGGGAAGAGGAGGGCGAGGGCGTATTCAACGGCGACGTGGGATTCATCGAGCGGATCGACGAGGAGGGCAAGATGCTGACCGTGCGATTCGACGACGGACGCATGGCCGATTATGAGTTTGCCCAGACAGACGAGCTGATGCTGGCTTACGCGGTTTCGATCCATAAGAGCCAGGGAAGCGAGTTCCCGGTGGTCGTGCTGCCGCTGCTGTCGGGCCCGCCGATGCTGCTCACGCGGAACCTGCTCTATACGGCCATCACACGAGCCCGCGAGATGGTCGTCATCGTGGGCCGCCGCGACTGCGTTGCCCGCATGGTGGACAACGACACCGTCGCGCTGCGGTATTCGGGACTCCTCAATGCGCTCCGGCGGGACGACGGCGATGGCGTGGCTTGAGCGGGTCGCCGGAGGAATACTCGCGCTCCTCTATCCGGAGGACGACCGGTGCATGCTGTGCGGCGCGCAGGACTGCCGGGCCGATACGGGGGTCTGCGCCGCGTGCGAGGCGCGCGCGAAGCGGCATCTGCCGCCCCGGTGCGGCCTCTGCGGCCGCCAGACGCGCGGCGGCGGATTGTGCGGGAACTGCCGGGACGCGCAGGTGCGCTATCGGGGGGCTGTGGCCTACCACTATGAAGGCGTGGTGCGCGACGCTCTGCACAGGCTCAAGTTCGAGGGCGAGGCGCGATTTACCGCGTTCTTCGCGGCGGGCATGGCCCGCGCGCTCAGGGAGAGCGGCTGGCCGGCTCCCGATGTGCTTGTGCCCGTGCCCTCCCACAGTCTGCGCAGGTTGGGGCGCGGCTACAGTCTGCCTGGCAGGCTTGCGCGTGCGCTGTCGAGCCAAACCGGTATCCCGGTCGCGCACCGGGCGCTGCGCCGGATCGCGCTGGGAGCCATGCCGGGCCGCAGCCGGGAAGAGCGCATCATGTTGGCGGGGAAAGCCTTTGCGGCGGGACAGGCCAGCGCGGTCACGGGGAAGCGGGCGCTGCTCGTGGACGATATCACGACCACTGGCTCGACGCTCAATGCGTGCGCGGGACTGCTCCTCAGTATGGGAGCAAGTGCGGTCTACGCGCTGGCCGCGGCTGGCGGCGCGGATCCCCTGACGTGAACAGGCAGGCTGGATACCAGGGACATACCGGAAAGGACGGCAACCGACAAATGGATGAGGGAGGAAAGAGCGTGACCGGCATGATATCCGCGTCTATGATGTGCGCGGACTTTCTGCATCTTGCAGGCGATATCCGCGCCCTGTGTGACAGCGGGGTAGAGTACCTGCATATCGATGTCATGGACGGGCATTTTGTGCCGAATTTCACGCTGGGGCCTGATTATGTGCGCGCGGTGCGCAGCGCCGCCACGCGCCCCATGGACATTCACCTGATGGTGGAGCGGCCCGCGCGATTTATCGCGGCGTTTGAACCGCGCCCCGGAGACATCGTGTCGGTGCACGCGCAGGCCGACGCGCATCTCCACCGCACCCTTTCGATGATCCGCGAAACCGGCGCGACGCCCGCCGTCGCGCTCAATCCTGCCCAGCCGCTTTGGACGCTCGAGGATGTGCTGGGCGATATCGGCGTCGTGCTGCTCATGACGGTCAATCCCGGGTTCGCCGGGCAGAAGATGGTTTCCGGCGCCCTTGAGCGCATCGCCCGGATGCGGAGGCTCGCCGACGAAAGGCATCCCGGTCTGCTCATCGAGGTCGACGGTAACGTAAGCCTGCCCAACGCGCGCGCCATGCGGGCCGCCGGAGCGGACATATTCGTCGCCGGGTCATCGGGGCTTTTTACGGGCGGAGATATAGCCCGGGCCGTCGCCGCGCTGCGCGAGGCGATCGGGTAGGCGGGCGGATCCGGTCAGACAGTCACTTTCCGGATCCGGTACATAGAGGAGAGCACCAGCCAGTTCTGAGGGAAAAAGCGGTTGATCGTCCAGTAGCTCACCCCGCCCAGATTGTATTCGTCCACAAGCCTCAGTCGGGCCTGGATGCTGCGCGCGTCCTCGAAGTAGACGATATGACGCGCGCCCGCGCTGTCGTAGTAGTAGAAGAAGGGCGCCTGCGCCTCGGCGTCGAACTCAATCGCCGCGCCGCGTGCCGCCGCGAGCTCCACCGCCTCGGTGTTGGATATATTGCGCGCCGCCGTGCCCCTCCGGTATGGAAGCGTCCAGTCGTATCCGTAGTTGGGCATTCCCATCAGTATCTTGTAGGCCGGTATGACAGTCACCGCATAGTCCAGCACTTGGCTGACCGGGCCGATCGGGGACACCGCCATGGGCGGCCCGTATGTATAGCCCCACTCGTATGTCATCAGTATCACATGGTCGGCGAAATACCCGTGTACCGGATAGTGATGCGCTTCATACAGGAGCCCCGGCTGCTGCGCCCTTAATTTGGGCGCAAGCGCGGTCGTCAGTATATATCCGCGTGCATGAAGGAGCTCGGACATACGCTGCACAAACGCGTCGTACGCCCCGCCGTCCTCAGGGTACACATACTCGAAGTCGATATTAAGTCCCATGTAACCCTTTTGCGCAAGCGTGCGGAATATCTCGTCTATCAGCGTCTGCTGCGCCTGCGGGTCGCGCAGCAGCGTGTTGGCGAGCGCGCTGGAAAAGCCGTTCCCCTCCTCGATATTGGTTATGACCATGATAGGAGCTACCGAAGCCTGCCGGGCCGCGGTGATGAGCGGCGTGTCGTTGATCGGTATGAGCGTACCGTCGGGCCGGGCCTGGTAGCTGAATATGCTCAGAAATGTGAGGTAGGGAAGCGTGCGCGCCAGCACGTTCGGGCTGATGCCGGGAAGCACGTATCCGTTGACGTCGATAGCACGTCCCGGCGGGGGAGCGACGGGTATGTTAATGACCTGTCCGACGTATATTAGGTCGGGATTTGTGATCTGAGGATTGGCCGCTATAAGCGCCGTCAGCGAAACGCCGCGGGAGCGGGCGATTGCGTACAGCGTGTCGCCCGGCGCTACCCGGTAGGTGGCGGTGGTTCCGGTTCTTATGACAAGAGCCTGCCCGACCACCAGCACATCGGGGTTCGAGAGCGCGTTGTCCTCTATGATGGTCTGCATACTTACTCCGAAGAGGCGTGCGATCGCATAGACGCTGTCTCCGGGCCGCACCACGTATATGGTCAAATTGGCCACATCCCTTTTATCGGTTCTCTTTTTCAGTATATGTCCGTTGGCGTTCGGATGTCTCAGCGACGCGCCCGCCGAGATACGCGACTTTAGCGCCTGACCACGGAAGAAAAAGGAACACAGAAAATCTCCGAAAATTCCCACCGATAATTATTGACATATGCCCGTAATGGAGGTATACTAGTTATGGGCATACGACAATAATAAGTGAGAAAACGCCGGGCATTGCCTGCGCTTCGATGCGATGCCCCGGGTGTGGGACAGCTATGATCAGAGGATCGTAGAGTATGAATGACCGATCAGAGAAAATATCACCGTCCAAAGAGAATTATTTGAAGGTCATGCTTGGGCTGTCGAACGAGGAGGGCATCCGTTCGACAGACATCGCAAACGCTCTTGGCGTTTCCAAAGCCAGCGTAAGCAGTATGATGAATATTCTCAGCAAAGAGGGATATGTCACCAAGGAAAGGTACGGTGTTGTGAACCTGATATTAAGCGGGAGAAATGTGGCTGCCAATATAAAGAGAAGATATGAAGTGCTCGTGCGGTTCCTTCATAATATTCTCGGAGTGGAAGCCGAGGTAGCCGCAGAGGACGCCTGCCATATGGAGCACATAATCAGTTCCCAGACAGCGGATCGTATCGATCGGCGGCTGAATGAACTGTCCGGATACCCGCATGAAACAAAAATACTATAAAAAGGGTTTAATAATATCTGAAAGGAGGTGATAAGATGCCACGAGGAGATCGAACAGGTCCCATGGGAATGGGGCCCATGACAGGAAGAGGCGCGGGCTATTGCGCGGGTTATGCGGTGCCGGGCTATGCAAATCCGATTGGATTCGCGGGAGGTTTTGGCTGCGGATTCGGCAGAGGACGCGGATTCCGGAGGATGTACTATGCGACCGGCTTTCCGGGATGGGCGCGTTATGGATACCCAGCGCATCCCCGGGCAAACGAAGGAGCCGCCGACGAAAAAGAGTTTTTAAACAATCAGGTGGACTTTCTGGAAGGACAGCTTCGTGAGATAAAAAAGCGCCTTGCGAACCTAAAGGAAGACAACGAATAATCCTCTGACCTATGAGAATAAGGCAGGCGGCAATTCCCGCCTTATTCTCATCTATTTTTCAGATAGGAGTATGTCCCATGGCCAGCACATCAAATCGATATTGACATATGACCACTATAAGGCTACAATAATGGTTGTGAGCATAAGACCATAATCATGCGCGAAACTTAGGAGTTGCCTGATATATGAAAATCCATATCCTCTCGGATAACAGGACGAGAAAACGGAATATACTGGCGGAGCATGGGCTATCCATATTCATCGAGCATGAGAATGCCAACATTTTGTTTGACACCGGGCAGTCCGACGTTTATGTCCGAAACGCCCCAGAGATGGGTGTGGATCTGCGTCGAACGGATTGCATTGTGCTCAGCCATGGGCACTATGACCATTGCGGAGGACTGGTTGCTTTCTCCAAATCCAATCATTTTCCCGGCATCTATGCGCATGAGGCGGCCTTTGAAAAAAAATACGCTAAAAATCCAGACGGGACATTGCGTGAGATCGGAATACCGTGGCCCTGTGACGAGCATCAGGGTATAAAAAACAACCTCATAGCAACAAACAAAAATACCAGGATAGCGCCGGGTATCCACCTGTGCGCAGAGATACCCAGCACAGTGCCGTTTGAAGGAGTGCCCGTAGGCTTTTACTGCGGAAATGAGGAAAACAAAGCGCCAGACATGATGAAGGACGAGCAAATGCTCGTGTTTTACGGCGATAAGGGACTTTCGGTATTTCTTGGGTGTAGCCATCCGGGCATTGTGAATTGCCTGAATTATGCAAAAAAGCTGTTTCCCGATAAAAAAATTCATACGCTGGTAGCAGGGATGCATTTGGAGAGCGCAACCCCTCTGCGCCTGCAGCTCACGATTCAGCACATAATTGACATGGATATTGGAATGGTTATACCCCTGCATTGTACGGGAATATTCGCCATCTGCGAGATGAAACGATTTTTGGCAGAGCGGTGCCATCCGTTGTGTGCGGGAGATTCCATAGAGCTGTAAACCGGCAGAGGTGAGTCAGCGGGATCCGTGAGCCGCGTATGGCCTGCGATGAGAAGAAAACAAAACGGAGGAATGGAAAATGAAATTAGTGTTGCCGGTAGAAAGCAAGTCTCTTGATGCGCCTGTCTGTCCTTACTTTGGGCGGACTCCCTTCTACGTGTTGTTCGACACAGACAGTGGAGAGCATGAATTCCTCGATAACGATGCCGTCACAAGCCAGGGCGGAGCCGGTGTCAGGGCCTCGCAGGCACTCGTGAACAGCGGCGCAGAAGTCCTTATCACCTACCGCTGCGGTGAGAATGCCGCTCGGGTTCTCGGTGCTGCCGGTATAAAAATGTATAGGGCAAAGGATGGCGCCGCCAATGACAATA
>JAAYXU010000154.1 GCA_012515725.1 Clostridiales bacterium
CGTCGGCCGGGATCCCGGCCGCGTCCGCGATGAGCGCCGCGACGCACGCTTTATAATCCATACTGTTACCCTCTTTTCTATTGGCCGATTATAGCACGGGGGCATGGGAGCGTCAATTATTTGCCCGGGTCTATTCCGCCGTGCGCGGCAATATGCTTTGGAGGAGGGAGGCGCGGGTATGCGCAGCGAACTTTATCGCGCGGCGCTGGCCGCGATGGTCGCGGGCGTCGCGGGTACGGGCCTTGGCGGGCTATGGGCGTTCATGCCCGGGTCGCGCTCTAACGGGGCGGCGCGGGCTATGCTGCTCTTCGCGTCGGGGCTCATGACCGCGGTGGTCTGCTTCGAGCTTATTCCCGAAGCGCTCGCGCTGTCGGGCCTGGGGCCGCTCATCGCGGGCATTGTGTCGGGGGTGGCGGCGGTCGCGCTGCTTTCGGCGCTCATCCCCGGGGAAGACGCGGCGGCGCGTACCGGATGGCTGGTCGCGGCGTCGATCGCGCTGCACAATCTGCCCGAAGGCCTCGCGATCGGGGCGGGATACGCGGCCTTTCCAGCTCTGGGAATCCGGCTGGCGCTGGTCATCGCGCTGCACGACCTGCCCGAAGGGCTGGCGGCGGCGGCGCCGCTGCGAACCGCGGGCGTCGCTCCGTGGCGCGTTTTTCTGCTGTGCGCGCTCACCGGGGTGCCAACCGGAGTGGGCGGGCTGCTGGGCGCGATAATCGGACGAATATCGGCCCGATGGGTGGCCGTTTCGATGGGCTTTGCCGGAGGAGCGATGCTCTATGTCACGTGCGGGGAAATGCTGCCCCTGACGCAGCGCATGGGCGCGGAGCGCTGGCAGGCGCTCTGGCAGATCGCCGGATTCGCGGCGGGGCTGCTGGCGTCGTCGCTATGAGCGGTAGGAGCCGTTGATTTTCACGTAGTCATAGCTCAGGTCGCATGTCCACATGAAATCGTCGCAGTTTCCCTGTTTTAGATCAACCGTATAGGTTACCTCGTCAGCGGCAAGAATGCGGAGCGCTTTTTCCTCGTCGAAAGGGAGACCCGCTCCGTCGCGGCACACGGGAAGCCCCCCGATAAAGATATCAACTTTCTCCGGGTCGAACGCCGCGCCCGAATACCCGGCTGCGGTAAGCACGCGGCCCCAGTTCGCGTCCCGTCCGAATGCCGCAGTCTTGCACAGCGGCGATTTGGCGACCGCCGACGCTACTAAATGCGCGTCCCGGGCTGTGGGCGCGTTTTTGACCTCGATGGTTAGGAGCTTAGTAGCCCCTTCGCCGTCGGCGGCGAGCATGCGGGCCAGCGAGCGGCACACCGAGTCAAGGGCGGCGGTGAACATGTCCCAAGCGGGCTCTCCGGGCTCGATGGACACACCCGAGGCGCCTGAGGCTATAAGCAGCGCCTTGTCGCATACGCTCGTATCCCCGTCCACCGATATGCGGTTGAAACTCCGGGCTGCGGTCTGCCGCAGCGCCGCGTCCAGCGCCGGGGCTGGTACCCGCGCGTCTGTCGTAATAACGGCGATCATCGTCGCCATATCGGGATGGATCATGCCCGATCCCTTCGCCATGCCGCCGATACGGACCTCCCGACCGTCCTGCTCTATCCGTGCGCACGCCTGCTTCATCCGAGTGTCGGTTGTCATGATCGCGCGGGCGGCGGCTTCTCCGCCGTCCTCCGATAAGAGGGAGAACGCGGCCTCGACTCCCGAGCGGAGCCTGTCCATCGGCAGCGGTATTCCGATGACGCCGGTGGAGCCGGGAAGCACCTCTGCGGGCGCGCATCCCGCTTTTTCGGCTGCGAGCGCGCACAGCGCGAGCGCGTCGGACTCGCCCCGGGGTCCCACGCAGGCGTTGGCGTTTCCGGCATTGATGAGCACTACGCGGGCGGAGCCGCGGGC
>JAAYXU010000155.1 GCA_012515725.1 Clostridiales bacterium
CAGGCGATCTTGTCTTGCTTCCATTTCTTTTTCCCCATGTGTATAGATTCTTGCTTTACCATCTGCTTTCGGACTATCGCGCAGTTCGTTCAAAAAAACAGACATATGATCAAATATCAAATCCGGATCACCGAAGAACGAAGGGTTAATCGCTATAAATGCATGGCAGATACCGCCGTGATTGTTCTGCATCGCCTTATTGGATGTCAGTCCCATGGATAGAATCGAAGTAAAAAGCTCACATATCATCGCATAACCATATCCCTTATGACTTCCGCTTTCTTCTGAAATACCACCAAGAGGCATGATACCGCCTCCTTTTTTAGACACTATGTTTTCCAGCACTCTACTAGCGTCTGTTGTCGCATTACCATGCTCGTCAAGCGCCCACTGCTCGGGCAAAGGTTTCCCCATTTTATTATACAGTTCCAGCTTGCCGCGAGTTACTACTGTTGTGGATGCATCAAAGAGAAACGGAATAGGTTTGGCGGGCATCGCTATTGCTATGGGATTTGACCCAAGCATTGCGAGTCTTCCGTTCGTAGGGACCATGATCGCTTCGGAGTTAGTCATTGAAAGGCCGATTAAGCCCTTGTCACTAGCTTTCTTGGCATAATAACCCGCTATACCGTAATGGTTTGAGTTTCTGACCGACACGATGCCTATTCCGCTTGTCTGAGCTTTTTCGATCGCCTTATCCATCGCCGCGTTGCCGACAAGCTGACCCATTCCCTCATGGGCGTCGATTACTGCTGTCACTGGGGTTTCAAAAAGTGTTTCGGGTACGGCGTCTACTTTTATCATGCCTTTCTGAATGCCTTTATGATAACGTACAAGCCGCTGGACGCCATGCGACTCGATCCCATATATATCTGACATCAGCAAGACATCGGTAATTATCCTGCTTTGACTACTAGTGAAGCCGATTTTTTCAAATGCGTCCAGACAGAATTTTTCTATTACTGAGCACGAGTATTTTGTGCTTCCCATAGTAAGAACCTCCTTAGAAATTTACCGCTTGGTGTAGGTCTCCATAGGATATAATTTTGCCCGATCATATCCAAGCTGGCGCACCCTCTCTAATTAAAATACCTCAAACATAACAGCAAGTCAACAGGTATCTCCCTTCTTGAGTTATCGAACGATTGCCCCGAATAAGCAAAGAACAAACATGGACGCGGCGGGAGCAATCCCTGCCCTGTGATACCGGAAATTAGTATCGCTAAAAAATCGGCATAGACCGCTGGTTGTGACAACGGGGGGGAGAGAATCGACAGACTGAATTATATAAGGGCGCATTGTGTTTACCGCGCGGTGCGGCTATAATGAATAACGTACAGCCGCGCCGGATATCACAAAGGAGGAATCCTCATGAATACTTCGTGCCGCTACATGAACCCCGCCGTTACCGGTGTTGGACGAGAGGCTCCGCGGGCTACGCTATTTCCGTATCATAGTCTCGAATCAGCCCGCACCGGCGCGCGGGGTTCCTCGGAGCATTACCGTCAGCTCAACGGCTGGTGGCGTTTCTATTACGCCGCAAATCCCTCCCTGGCGCCTGAGGGCTTCGTATCGCCCGATTTCACGGCTACCGATTGGGATATGATCCCGGTACCGTGCAATTGGCAGATGCTGGGGTACGACATACCGCATTACACAAACGTCCGCTACCCGATCCCCTACGATCCGCCCTATGTGCCCGACGACAATCCGGTGGGCTGCTACCGCAAGGAATTCGTGCTGCCCGAGGCCTGGTCGGGCCGCCGGGTGCTCCTCACGTTCGAGGGGGTCAACTCATGCTTTGAAGTCTGGGTGAACGGCGAGGAGGCCGGGTTCTCAAAAGTTCCCCACATGCCCGCAGAGTTTGACATCACTGACCTCGTGGAGCCAGGCGCGAATCTCATCGCTGTGCGCGTATACAAGTGGTCCGACGGAACCTATATCGAGGATCAGGACATGTGGCGGCTGTCGGGCATATTCCGTGACGTCTATCTTACCAGCGAGGAGCCCGACCGGCTTCGGGACGTGTGGGTGCGCACCGATTTGGACGCTGAGTACAGGGATGCGACGCTGCGCGTGCAGGGCAGCATCCGTAGCCACGGCGATGGCCGCGCGGCCGGCGTCCGTCTGGAGCTTTTCGACGGCGCGTGGAATCCCGTGTGCGAGGAAACGCTGCGCGTGGAGCTGCCCGACGACGGCGAGACGATATTCGAGCACAGCTTCGCGGTTGAGTCGCCGAATAAATGGACCGCGGAGACGCCCGCGCTATATCCGCTCATCGTCACGCTGATCGACCGGAGGAACCGCCCGATCACCTACTACCGGGTGGACGTAGGGTTCCGCGTCGTGGAGATAAGGGGCGTGGAGCTGTTGGTAAACGGCGTGTCGGTCAAGCTGATGGGGGCCAACCACCACGATACGCACTACGAGCTGGGCCACAGCGTGCCGCTCGAGGTGCTCGAAAAGGACGTGGCGATGATGAAGCGCCACAACTTCAACTGCGTGCGCACCTCCCACTATCCGCCTGACCCGCGCTTCCTCAATCTATGCGACCGCTATGGTCTGTATGTCGTGGACGAAGCGGATCTGGAGAGCCATGGAGATAACATAAGCGGCTTCGCGCTGAGCTCCGACCCTGCCTGGGAGAGGGCGTTCGTGGATCGGGCCGAGCGTATGGTATACCGGGATCGGAACCATCCGTCGATCCTCTTTTGGTCGATGGGCAACGAGTCGGGCTACGGCAGCAACCACAAGGCGATGATCCGCGCGGTGCGCGCTCTGGACGATACCCGGCTCATACACTACGAGGGAGCCTATGACGCGCCCGAGGTCGATGTGGTCAGCGTCATGTATCCCGCGCTGACCCGCGAGGAGCGCGGGGAGCAAAAAAGACTTTCGCTCGAGGAGGAGGGCCAGAATACGACCGACGGACGCCCCTTCTTCATGTGCGAGTATATACACGCGATGGGTAACTCTCCCGGGAACATCCGGGAGTACTGGGATATGATATGGCGATATCCCCGGCTTATAGGCGGATGCGCCTGGGAGTGGGTCGACCACGGCATACTGGCTGAGGATGACGGCAAGCGGTATTTCGCCTACGGCGGCGATTTCGGCGATAAGCCCAACGACGGCGTATTCTGTATAGACGGGCTCCTGCTGCCCGACCGAGAGCCCCACAGCGGACTCATCGAGTACGCGAAGGTAATCCAGCCGGTCGTTGTGTCCGCGATAGAGCTGGCCGCGGGAAGGGTCTCGATCACGAACCGACGTTTTCATACCGATCTAACCGATCTAAACGGCGTATGGCAGCTGACCCGCGACGCGCAGGAAGTTGCTTCGGGCAACCTTGGTCTGCTGGAAATAGGACCCGGTGAAACTTGGGAGTACACGCTCCCGCTCCCGCCCGCCGAGCCGGAGGGCGACTGGCGGCTTAATTTTGTGTTCACGCAGCGCGCCGATACGCTGTGGGCGCCTATGGGCTTTCAGGTGGCCTCCGAGCAGCTTGCGGTAGCCGCCTGCCCGCCCAGACGGGAGAAGATAGCGCTGCCCTCGCTGTCGGTAGAGACCGAGGACGACGAGGTGCTGGTATGGGGCGAGGAGTTCGCGCTGTGTTTCGATATGAGGCTGGGAACGCTGACGGCATACGAGTACCAGGATATGCCGCTCATCGACGCCGGACCGCGGCCCAACCTCTGGCGCGCCCCCACCGACAACGATGCTCGTATGATGGAAAAGGAATGGCGGACCGTGGGCCTTGACAGCCTGGGGCATCGCGTAGCCTCCTGTGAGTGGGAGCAGCCGTCGCCCTCGGTCGTGCGCTTTACCGCCGAGATCGTAAGCGCCCCGGCAGTTACGCGGCCTGTGTGCGTGACGCGTACGACCTATACCGTCTACGGGGACGGGTCGCTGCTCGTCGAATACGATTTCGATGTGCCGCGTCAGGCGACGTCTGGCCCGATGCCGCATCTGCCCCGTCTGGGCAGTCGATGGCGGCTTACGGGGACGCTGGACCGGGTGCTCTACTACGGGCGCGGACCTCATGAAAACTACGCCGACAAGAAGGAATCGGCATTCGTCGGGCTGTTTGGCGGGGAGGTATCGGACCTGCACGAGGAATATGTGCGGCCCCAGGAGAATGGTGCGCACCAGGACACGCAGTTTGTGGCTTTCCACGACGCGCTGGGGCTGGGGCTCCAGTTCTGCGGCCTCAACGGTTTCTCGTTTACGGCGCACAACTACACCGACGAGGAGCTGGACGCGGCGGAGCATACCCACGAGCTCGCGGAAAAGGATTTTGTGTGCCTCAATATCGACTGTGCGCAGGGCGGGTTGGGCAGCAACTCCTGCGGGCCGCTGCCCCTGCGCAGGTACAGGCTGGAGCCGGGAAGGCATTCGCTCAGGTATATGGTACGACCCTTTGGCCGCGGGATACACGATCCATTCGACCGGGCGCGCAGGCTGCCCGAGTGAGAGACGCATCGCGCCGCCTCCGATACCGGGGGCGGCGCTTTTAGTAAAAGCAGATAGTCAAATGCCTATAGGAAACAGGCAGGCTCTTACCCCTGCGTGTACCTGTGCGGCTTCTTTCCGTGCCGGATGTACAGCCAGAGCCGGTAGGACAGCATGGCTGCGGGCAGGCCCGCCAGCCACCAGGAGCCGGTGGAGCCCCAGCCGGCCAGCGCGTGCAGCAGCGCGAAAAGCGCGCCGTGAACGGCAGCCGACGCGATGCCAGTCCCAAGCCCTGTCCGGAACTTCGCGCCGGGGAGCCACATGAGCATGATCGCCCATCCCGCGAGCGTGGAGAGCGCGCATGCCGCGGCGGCCCACAGGACCTCCGTCTCCGGCCACCAGCCGGGCGCGGGAGTCCGTATCTCGCGGAAAAGGAGCAGGGACACGAGCGCCATTGTGAGGGGCACAGCCGCATAGCCGATGAGGTGGGAGTATATGCGGATCGAGTCGGCTACGCGGTTGAAGTTGCTCGATGTATTCTCCCCGATATAGACGGCCTCCATGGGCACCTCGGCCACGTCAATGCGCTCGATGCGTACGTGCAGCAGCATCACGTTCTCATACTCGAAGCGGTCTCCCTGAACCGGAAGAAACGCCTTCATGACGTCGCGCGGGTAACCGCGCAGTCCGCACTGCGTATCGCCAAACGACAGACCAGTCAGCAGCCAGAATACGGCGCGGGTTATCGTGTTGCCCATGAGGTTTGGAATCGGCACGTTTTTCCCCTTGAAGAACTGACGCACCCCCAGAACCAGCGCGCCGGGATGACGCTCCATCGCCTGGGCCACGCTGCGCACCGCCTGGGGCGGGTGCTGGCCGTCGGCGTCCACCGAAATGGCCCCCGGCGCCTCGGGATAGCGGTCGAGTATGTAGTTAAAGCCGGTCTTGAGCGCCCGGCCCTTACCGAGGTTGATCGCGTGACGGACGAGCTCGCATCCGCCCTGCGCGAGGGCTGCCTCAAATACCGACCGGCAGTCGGGCCGACTGCCGTCGTCGATCAGTACGAACCGTTCGAAGCCCGCTTTTCTCATGCCCTCGATCGCGGAAAGCAGCGTTTCATCGGGATTGTAGGCCGGGATGAGTATGATGGGATTCATGGGACACCTCGTTTTGGTTAAGCTTGTCCGGTTGTTTTTTGGGTATGCATACGCTAGAATAGTACAGGTTATTGGTGGGAAAGTCAACATCGACAGGAGGAAGCATGGCATTTTTATTGGAAACTCATATGCATACTGCCCAAGTCAGCCCCTGCGGGAAGGTGTCCGCCCGGGACGCGGTGGCACAGTATCGCGGCGCGGGCTTTGACGCGGTCATCGTGACCGATCATATGCGCGAGGATATACTGACCCGATACGGCGACTGCTGGAGTCGGCAGGTGGACGAGTGGCTTTCGGGATACAAAAGCGCGCGGCAGGCCGGCGAAGCGATCGGGCTTACGGTTTGGCTGGGCGTTGAGATCACGTTCCCGGATACGCGGGAAGACTATCTTCTATACGGTATCGACGAGTCTTTCCTGTACCGCAATCCGTCGCTCGCGGTGATGGGGCTTCCGGCGCTGAGCAGACTGGCCCGCAGCGAAAATATACTGCTCGTACAGGCGCATCCGTTCCGGCCCTACGGTGAAGCCGCGCCTGCCCGGTATCTGGACGGCATGGAGGTCCGAAACGGGAATCCGCGCCAGCAGAACAACAACGAAACGGCTCTCGAATACTGCCGCCTCCACCGGCTCATTGAGACTGGCGGATCGGATTACCATCAGGTCATGGATCTTTCGGTCGGCATGGAGTTTGACAGTCCTCTTGAGAGTGTCGCGGCGTTCGCGGAGGCGCTGCGGCGCGGGGAAGGGCGCGTTGTGGACGTGCCTGCCGCGCCGGGCGCGAGTAGCGCCACCAGTTAACCGAACCGGTAGGGAAGCCTTCCGGG
>JAAYXU010000156.1 GCA_012515725.1 Clostridiales bacterium
GCGCGGAAAAAGCTCTATCTCGCCCAGATTCCGCCTGGCGCTTATGGGGTGTATGTCGAGCGGGTAGTAGGACTTCTGGCGGAGCATGTAGCGGACGCTTTCCTCGCTGGCCGCCTCGAACATGCCGCTTACCTTCTGCCCGCTCATATTGGTCGCCGTGTACTGATAGCTCGGCATCGCCGACCCTCCTGTTCCTTTGTCAGAGATGAATGAGTCGCTGCATGTATTCGGCGTCCACGCTGTGGAGCATCGCCTCATCGAGCGTGATGAGCCCGTTCTTGTACAGGTCGACGATTGCGTTGTCCATCGTTTTCATGCCCTGCCGGGCCGATGTCATTATGACGTTGTTGATCTGCGGGGTCTTGCCCTCGCGGATGAGATTGCGCACTGCGGGGTTGGCGAGCATGACCTCGACGGCGGCCACGCGGCCCTTCTCGTCCACGCGGGGGATGAGCTGCTGCGACACGACGCCCTGCAGCGTCATCGAGAGCTGCACGCGCACCTGCTGCTGCTGGTGGGGCGGAAAAACGTCGATCACGCGGTCGATGGTCTTGGCCGCGCCCACGGTGTGCAGTGTCGAGAGCACGAGGTGGCCCGTCTCGGCGGCGGTGAGCGCGATGGCGATGGTCTCCAGGTCACGCATCTCACCCACCAGTATGATGTCTGGGTCCTCGCGCAGCGCGGCGCGCAGCGCGGCCGTGTAGCTGCGCGTATCGTTGCCGATCTCGCGCTGGTTGACGATGCTCCGCTTGTGCCGGTGCAGGTACTCGATCGGGTCCTCGAGCGTGATGATGTGACAGTCGCGCTTCGCGTTGATTAGGTCGATCATCGCGGCCAGCGTCGTGGACTTGCCGCTGCCCGTCGGGCCGGTCACGAGTATGAGCCCACGGCTTCTCCAGCAGAGCTCCTCGGTGACGGTGGGCAGTCCCAGCTGCGCGAAGGAGAGTATCTTGCTCTCCACTAGGCGCATCGCCGCGGCGTAGCTGCCCCGCTGCGTGTAGGCGTTGACCCGGTAGCGGTACTGTCCAAAGACCGATACGGAAAGATCGACCTCGCCCAGCTCGCGGAGCTTCTCGAACTGCTCAGGCGACAGGAGCGCGCGTATGAACTCCTCCGTGTCGGCAGGGGTCAGCCGCTCTTCGTTGAGACGCACCAGGCGGCCGTGTACGCGGGATGTCGGGGGAATACCGACGGTCATATGAAGGTCCGAAGCGCCCATGCTGGCGCTCTGTCTGAGCAAATCGTGTATGTCCATCTTTATCCTTCCGTGAAAGCCTACTCTTCCTGAGTATAGGCTATTTTTACCACTTCGTCAATAGTCGTTACGCCCGCCCGCAGCAGCTTTACGGCCTCGGCCTTGAGACTGCTCATACCGTGGAGCGACGCGTAGTCGCGTATCTCGTCCACTCCGGCCTCCCGGTGAATCATGTCGCGCAGCGGACGCGTGATGGGCATGATCTCGTGCACCGCGATACGGCCGCGGTAGCCTGTCTCAGCGCAGTTGCCGCAGCCCGCGCCCCGATAGAATGTCTCGACGCTGTCAGCGGGCAGACCCAGGAACTCGAGATCATTCGCGGTGGGCCTGTACTCCTGGCGGCACAGCGGGCATATGCGGCGCACCAGGCGCTGGGATATGACGCCCACGAGCGCCGAGGACAGCATATATGACTCCACGCCCATATCGATGAGCCGCGAGATCGTGCTGGCCGAGTCGTTGGTGTGGATCGTCGAGAGCACCAGGTGGCCGGTGATCGCGGCGCGTACCGCGATATCCACGGTCTCCTGGTCGCGTATCTCGCCGATCATGATTATGTCCGGGTCCTGCCGCAGTATGGACCTGAGGCCCGTGGCGAACGTAAGTCCCGCCTTCGGGTTGACCTGCACCTGATTGATGCCGTCTATGAGGTACTCTACGGGGTCCTCGATCGTAATGATATTGTCGGCCTCGCTGTTGAGTTCGCTGAGCATCGTGTAGAGCGTCGTCGACTTTCCGCTTCCGGTAGGCCCGGTTACCAGTATAATACCATTGGGGTTTTTGAGAAGCTCGTCGAATTTCGTGAGGTTCTCCTGCGTAAATCCCAGCTCGCTCTTTGGGCGCAGGAAGTTCGTGCGGTCGAGAAGCCGCATGACCACCTTCTCGCCGTACACGCCCGGCAGCGTCGATACGCGCAGGTCGATATTGTGGTCGCCTATGACGACCTCGTAGCGGCCGTCCTGCGGTACACGCTTCTCGGCGATGTTCATGTCTGACATGATTTTGATACGGGTGATGAGCGCCGACTGCGCCTCCTTGGGGACGGTGAGCTCGGTGTGGAGCTTGCCGTCCACGCGGAAGCGGACGCGGACGCTGCTCTCGGCGGGTTCGACGTGTATATCGCTCGCGCCCTCTCGCGCGGCCTGCTCTATGAGCGAGTTGACGAGCCGCACTATGGGAGCGCTGCCGACCTCGTTGCCGATGTCGACCGCCGCCGCTTCGGCGGCGATTTCGTCGAGGCTCTGGGAGCGGCTGAAGTCCTCTATCGCCTTCTCGGCGTACTCGTTGCCGTAGAGCGCCTCGATCGCGTTGAGTATCGAGTCCTCTCTGGCAAGTAGCGGCTGTATCTCCATATGCGTGACCATGCGCACGTCGTCGATAGCGAGGAAGCTGAAGGGGTCCTCCATCGCGACCTGCAGCCGGCCGCCCTCGTTGCGCACCGGCACCAGCTTGTGGCGGCGGGCGATATTGACGGGCAGGAGCGAAGCCATCTCCGGAGAGATCGTGATCCTGTCAAGATCGATATAGGGCACACCCAGCTGCTTTTCCAGCACCCGCATGATCTGCGTGTCGGTGACGAGTTTTCTCTTCTTGAGGATATCGCCCAGACGCTGCCCGGTTTCGCGCTGCGCGGCCAGCGCGTCCTCGAGCTGCTCGCGGGTAATGATGCCCTCTTCCACCAGCATCTGGCCCAGATATTTCTTCTGTTTGAGTTCAGCCATGAAGCGCTACATCCTTCCGCCATACACACTGCCCGTACACCGATTATTGGACGGTGACGGAATACTAAACTCCCGCGCAGCGGAGCATACTGGAGCGCGGGATAATATCATACCCGGTTGACAAATATATAATAACACGAAATAATACGGGTAAACAGTAAATCATGAAAAATTATCAATATATGAATAAAAGGATATGGTACGTATGAAGCAGGGATACAGCTGCGCTATAGCGGTGCTGGGAAGCCTCAACTACGACTTCGTGGTGCGGGGGCCCCGCCTGCCCGTCCGGGGTGAAACCGTGATGGGCGACCGCTTCAACATGCAGTGCGGCGGCAAGGGCGCGAATCAGGCCTGTCAGGCGGTGCTGCTGGGCGCGCGAGTGACTATGATCGGCTGCGTCGGCCGGGATTTCATGGGCGACGAGCAGCTCAAGTCGCTGGGCGGCGCGGGCGCGGAGCTCGCGCACATATACAGACACCCGAACCTTCCGACCGGCGCGTGCGCGATCCATGTGGACAGCCGCGGGGACAATACGATCATGGTCGCGGCCGGAGCGAACAACGCCGTGACGCCCGCGATGGTCGAGGCGGCCCGCGAGGAGATAGAGAGCGCCGACGTATTCGTAACGCAGCTCGAGATCGGCGAGGCCGCCATCATACGGGGGCTTCAAATCGCCAGCGCGGCGGGCCGCTTCGTGATGCTCGACCCCGCGCCCATGCGGCCCATTCCCGAGACTGTCTGGGGCATGATCGACCTTGTGAAGCCCAATGAAACCGAGGCGGCCTACTACACGGGCATCGCGCGGGAGGGCCGGAGTCTTACCGAGTGGGCCGCCCAGATGGCCGCGAAGCTGCGCGCGATGGGGCCGCGTCACGCGGTCATTACGCTGGGCCGTGAGGGCGCATGGTACGACGGGCCCGATGGCGCGTTCCTCGTACCGGGATTCGCAGTCGACGCGGTGGACACGACCGGCTCGGGAGACTCCTTCTCGGGTGCGCTGGCCGTCGCGATCGCGGAGGGCATGCCGATGCGCGACGCGATCCTATTCGCGAACGCCGCCGGCGCGGTGACGGCGACGCGCGACGGAGCGCAGACCTCGATGCGCGGCAGGGAGCATGTGGAGGCGCTGCTACACCGATGAATATGCTGACCCTCATTGAGAAAAAGAAGCGCGGCGAAGCGCTCTCGGAGGCCGAGATCCGATTTTTTATCACCGGATACATTGGCGGGGAGATACCCGACTATCAGGCGTCGGCGCTGCTTATGGCGGTGTGCTTTATGGGCATGGACGCCGCCGAGACCCAGGCGCTGACGCAGGCGATGGCCGAGTCGGGCGAGCGGGCCGATCTCTCGGGTATTCCCGGCATCAAGGTCGACAAGCACAGCACCGGCGGCGTGGCCGACACGACCACGCTCATAGCCGCGCCGCTCGCCGCGGCCTGCGGGGTTCCGGTCGCGAAGATGTCAGGCCGGGGGCTGGGTCATACCGGCGGCACGCTCGACAAACTGGCCGCGATACCCGGCATGCGCACCTCGTTCACGGTGCGTGAGCTCATGCGCCTCGTGGAGAGGGTCGGCATAGCGGTCGTCGGGCAGACCGGCGACCTGGCCCCGGCAGACCGTATGCTGTACGCGCTGCGCGACGTGACCGCGACGGTAGACAGTCCTCCGCTCATAGCGTCGAGCATCATGAGCAAGAAGATAGCCGCGGGCTGCCAGGCCCTGGCGCTGGACGTCAAGTTCGGGTCGGGGGCGTTTAACCCGACGCCCGAGCGCGCATATGAGCTGGCCCGCACGATGGCCGAGCTTGGCCGCCTGAGCGGCGTGCGCACGACGGCTCTCATCACCGACATGAACGAGCCGCTGGGGCGGCGCGTTGGAAACGGGCTGGAGGTAGCCGAGGCTCTCGACGTGCTGTCGGGACGCATAGCGGGGGGCAGACTCCTTAGCGTAGCGCTGGCGCTTGCGGCTGAAATGCTGACGCTGGGTGGCATAGCCCCGACGCCTGAGGCGGCGCGGCCGCTGCTCATGCGCGCGCTTCAGGAGGGCCGGGGCATGGAAAAGCTGCTGGAGATGGTGGCGGCCCAGGGCGGGGACGCGGCCGCGCTCGAGCGGCCCGGCACGCTGTGGCCCGTGCGCCGGGTCGAGGAAGTTTTAGCCGGGCGGGACGGGTACGTGGCGCGGATCGACGCGCGCGCCGTCGGGCGGGCCGCGGGCCTCATCGGCGCGGGCCGCTTCCGGAAGGACGACGTCATCGATCCGGCGGTAGGTGTAACGATGCACTGCCGACTCGGGGACGCGGTGCACAGGGGCGATCCCTTAGCGACGCTCCACATAAACGCCGAGGGCCACGCCGCGGAGGCCCGC
>JAAYXU010000157.1 GCA_012515725.1 Clostridiales bacterium
GAGCCACAGGGCGATGGGCTCGGCCTCGTGCAGCGCCTTCATCGAATAACCGCCGCCCGGCAGCACGATGACGCACCCCCGGCCCTGGCCTTTGAGCAGGTAGGGAGTGATCGAGGGGGGATCCTGGCCCATGGACAGGTCAAATCCCGGTGGTTCCTCCCACAGCAATACCGGGTTCTTTTCGGGGAACAGATGCCAGCCGCTGCGCTCCATCGCAATTTCCTTCTTTCAAATCACAGATATTCGATCATGTCGCCGAGGCGTGTGAATACGAGGTCGGGCTGCACGGCGGAGACGGCCAGATCCTTGCGGGTCGTCTCGCCCGACAGCACGCATACCGACAGTATCCCGTTGTTCACCCCGGTCGCGATGTCGGTATAGAGCCGGTCTCCGCATATGCACAGCGCGTCCGGCGGCATTCCGGTCATTTCCAGCATACCCCTGACGATGTCGGCGTGGGGCTTTCCGACGATGCGGTCGGGCCGCCTGCCGGTCGAGGCCTCGATAAACGCGAGTATCGCGCCCGCGTCGGGCACAAAACCCGTAGCGGTCGGGCAATTGAGGTCAGGATGCGTCGCGATATACGGTAGCCCCGCCCGTACGAAATCGCATACGGCGCACAGCTTGCGGTAATCGAGCGTCGTATCGAACCCCACCACCACGAGGCCCGGCTCCCGGTCGCACAGCCGAATGCCGTACCGCTCGAATTCGCCGCGAAGGCTCTCGTTGCCCAGCAGATAGACGGGCACGCCCGGATATTCGCGTCCAAGCATCTGGCAGGTGGCCATGCCCGACGTATAGACGTCGTCCTGCGTGACGGGACAGCCCATCCTGTTTAGCTTGTCCACATAGTGGCGGCCGTCCTTTGAGGAGTTGTTGGTAAGGAAAAGCACGCGGCGTCCCGAAGCGCGCGCGGCCGCATAAAAGTCGAGCGCGCCCTCGATGGGCCGGTCTTCCAGATAGAACGTGCCGTCCATGTCGAGGACGAAGCACCGCACGCGGCTCAGCAGGCTCAGTTCGCCCGGATTAGTTTTGTTCATCGAGTACCTCCCCTGTCAGCCGCGCGAGAAGCCCCAATCCTTCCAGCAGACTGAGTATCGTAAATCGGGGGCGCACCGCCCAGGCGAAAAGGAGCGCGTCGCGGATATCGTCCGCACAATACCCAAGCTCATTTAGCGAGGCCGCGCCGCCGGCCGCTCGCAGCGCCGCCGAATACCGCGCCCGCAGCGCCGGAAGCTGTGCGGCCTCGGCGCGGAAAAAGTCCCATCGGGCGGTGAGCCCGCGCCACTGCGCGGCCCACTGGCTCCGGGAAACGGGCGCGGGCAGCCCGCGCAGTATGTCGCCTGTTATCGGACCAAATGCGCGGCGGATGCCCGCCTCCTGTGTCCGCGCAAAGTACTGCGTACACTCGGGCGGATCTCCCTGAAAGAACCGCTCGTAGAGCCGCATGACCAGCAGGCTTGCCGCGCCGACCTTGTCGCCGTGCAGAGACGGCGGTCGTCCCCGCAGCGCGTCGCGCATCTCGAGAAAATGGGCGATATGGTGCTCGCTGCCCGACGCCGGGCGGGAGTTTCCCTGCATCTGCATTCCAAGCCCCGACAGTACCAGAGCCTCAAAAACGGCCCGGGCGGCGGCGATATCTCCGGGCTTCATATCCACCGAGAGCGCCACGCAGTCGGACAGGGCCCGCTCCACCATGCCCGTGATGAACGGACAATAGGACTCGCCCGTCACAGCCTGGGACAGCAGCCAGTCCAGGCGCGCCGTGTGCTTGCCGATGATGTCTCCCAGCCCCGCGGCCAGCATCGCCGGGGGCGCCGCCGCCAGTACCGCCGGATCGGCGGCGATGATCTCAGGATGGATACCCGGATAGGTTATCTTGACTCCGCCCCGCATCAC
>JAAYXU010000010.1 GCA_012515725.1 Clostridiales bacterium
AGATGCCCGCGGGCTGTGCGCCAGCGCACAGTCCGCTGCGTATCGCTTCGGCCAGCGCCCCGACTACGGCCAGCGTGCGCGGCCATTCGTCAGACAGCGTAGTGGGAACAAATGTCGTCACGCCGGTAGCGGGCAGATCCGCGGAAAGCCGGGCTAGCGCCTCGGGCTCGCGCGTAACGTCCATAACCGACACGCCGCTTCGTCCGTGCATGTGCAGCTCGATGAAGCCCGGCACGAGCTTCCTGCCCGCCAGGCTGACGGCGCTCTCCGCCGACGGAGGGGCTCCGCATCCCATATCGTCGATGCGTCCGTCTCGGACGCGGAGCCATCCGTCCTCCATCTGCTCCCATGGCGTATATATCGGGCCGCCGTAGAAAAGCATGTCCCGCATAAGTCTCCTCCTCCGCTAGAACGGCACGTACTGCGTCAGATCGCTGGCCGAGACCGTATGCGCGTAGCGCGATACGATCTGGAACTCCGGCTCTCCGTCGGTATTCTGCAGAGCGTACGGCAGACGCTCCTCCTCGAGCTCCTCCAGACGGTCGCACCGCCCATCGAGATACGACTCGATGCGGCCTTTGGCCGTATCAAGACGCGCGCGGACGCCGCCCAGACGTATGTCTATTATCTCCCATCCCATGGGCTTGTTCGTAGAAAACCAAAGGTCGCGCCACCTGGCGCGCAGTATCTCGAAGCGCTCCATCGCGTCGGGGATGACCGTCGACGCAAGCCTGCCAAGCTCGGATCGGTCTGCGGCGCGGTACGCCCGGGTGAGGTCTACTCCGAGTATGGACTTGCGCTCCATGAAGGCAGCCAGCGACTCGTAAAAGCGGTAAAGCTTCTCCACGCGGCTGTCCTTCGCGCGGCAGTCTGCGAGCCTCGCGCGCAGCTTTTCATAATGCTCATTAAGCGGCAGGCCCTCTATGTCCCGGTCGAAGAGTCCAAGCAGCGGATCCTGGTACAGGAGGCACCGTGTGATGTTGCCATTCTCGTACTCGTCGGGTATGTTCCGGCCGATGCCGTCGAAGCGGCTAAAATTCATGAACGAGTCGAATTCGGTTCCTGTGCAGAGCGCGAACCGCCGCTCCAGCGTGTCCTGATCATATTCGCCGTACCCCATCTCGGCATAGAGCTGCATTCCCGGCAGCGCCGTGATCAGGCTGTTTTCCGATCCGTCATCGCTCCATACGGTATTGATGACCTGTGTAATACCTTTCTTCTTACAGGCATTCAGCGCCGGAATGGTGGTCACAAACGAGCGTCCGTATTTGGGAACCGGCCCTCGGGAGGCCCATGTGCTTCCCGCGAAGAGGAGCGGCCTGTCAAACGGCGTATACCGATCGATGAACGCCTCATAATGCGCCTGGTCGTTGTGGTAGTAGTCCCAGTAAATGAGCTGCATTCCTTCGGGAACGGCGCGGATGCAAGCGTCGGGTACCGCTCCATGCATGTCGTAGTAACCGCCTGTCGGCGATCCCGCGCGGAAGAACATATCGCCCCACATCATGCCCGTGAGACCGTGTTTCTTCAGTATCTCACCTACACGGGAAAGATGGCGGCACATGATGTCGTAGCTGTCATGATAGCCGTTCTTTTTCAGATACCGTCCCAGCCCCAGGTTCCACGCCTCGTCCATTCCGATATGGATCCGCCGGGAACGGAAGGGTGCGCTGGCCGCCGCGATGATTTCGTCAAGGAAACTATAGGTTTCCTCGCAGTCAGCCAGGAGCACCGAGGGCGTGTCAGTAATGGGCCCCATTGCGCGGCTCCAGCGAAGCGCCGTCTCCAGATGACCCAGCGTCTGTATGCAGGGAAGCATCTCGATGCCCAGCATGTCAGCATAGTCGTCAAGCGCCTTCATGTCAGCATGGGAGTAGCGGCCGCGCATGTAGCCGAAATAAGGCCGCCCCGGCACCTCGTACACATCCTCGGTATACAGCATGAGCATATTAAGGCCCATGAGCGCCATTCTGCGCATGAGATAGCGTACTGTATCAGTCGTGGGCACGCCACCCCGGCTTACATCGAACATGATGCCGTTTTTCTCAAACGCGGCGCTCTGCGTTATATCGAATTCCCCTTCCGGGGTATGCTCGATAAAGAGCCCCAGAGCGCGGAAAAACTCGCACCGACTGGAGCATACGATCCGCCCCTGTCGGCCGTGGAGCGTCACGCGCAGCGCGCTCCCCCGTTCCACGGCGACGGACAGTCCATCCGGCGCAAGCGTAATCCCCAGCTCTCCGGAGAGCGCCGTCGCGCCCTCCATGATCCACTCGGTGTCTCCCGTCAGATGCAGTTTCATGATAGTACCCCTCCTTAGGGTATAAAGAAATTCATTGGGTCGATCAGCGCGTCGGTAGCGATGATCTCAGCGTCGGGATGTCGCTGCAGGAACGATGCGGGAACCTTCCGGGTCGGGTCCTCCAGGAGCGCCTTGCGAAGAATCGCCCACTGCCAATCCCGGAAATAGTAGAGTTTAATGACCTTGGACGCGAGGATCTCACGCATACCGATGGTCATGCAGCGCTTCGGTATGAGGTCGAATGAGCCGCCCAGCATTCTTGACGCGTTGATGGTGAGCGTTTCTCTCGAAATATTCAGCTCTCTGGTGGGAAGATCCGCAAACGCCTCGTCGCTGATCTCGTCGCCCGGCTCGGGAGGCTCGTTGAACGCGATGTGACCGTTGATCCCGGAGCTGCCGATGCATATATCAGCGCCGCCCAGCTTCTCAAGGGTATCGGTCAGCTTTTTCTCCTGGCCAATCGTGGGGAAGAAACGCTGGCTCTCGGGCATGACCAGATCGGGGTCGATCTTTCCGTATACGTTGTTTTTCATAAACCCGATAAAGCTAAGCGGGTTCTTCTCGTCGATCATCGTCCCATCGTCGTTGAGATACTCGTCCATGTTGAAGAACCAAACGTTCTTCAGGCTGATGCGCTCCCGATTGACCGTATCCACGAAATACTGATAGTGTCCGACCGGGCCGACCGGCACGATAAATACGATCCGCTCTCCCTGACGGCTCCGGATGGCGTCGAGCATCTCGCGCGCGATCTCACGGTAGCAGCTGTCCATGTCGGGTATCGCCCGCAGCGGTATGCGGCTTTGGGCGAACAGTTCGTCACGACTCAACGTGTATATGGATTTCATAGCTATTCCTCCTGTAGTATTATCGGTAACCTGTATATACTATAGATGAACGAAGACCCGAAGTCCACCGTGTGAATTGACTTTCATTTCATCTATATTGACCTAAAGGGACAACTGCTATTCGGCCTGGAAAGCAAATGATGGTTGACGAGGTAAAAAGCATCCTATATAATCATAATACACGGAACACCAGCGTTACAGCGCGCCCCGTTACCTCGTTAGCACATCGACTATTTCTACATTAAAGGAGTAAAAGCCATGCTGGAAGTAGGATTCGCGCGAGTCAATATCACGCCGCAATTCGGCGTGAACCTTCAGGGCTACTACTACGAGCGCCATGCGGACGGTATACTGGATCCGCTGTACGGAAACGTGATAGCCGTCTCCGACGGAGAGCGTACGGCGGCGCTTCTGAGCCTGGATATCATCGGTCTGCAAAAGAGCGAGGCCGACAGGGCTCGGAAAGTTATCGCGGAGCGGACAGGGATTCCCGAGGACGCCGTCTTCCTGTGCGCCACCCATATCCACACCGGCCCGGCGATGTCGCCCACCACCGACGACCCGGATCCCGTCTATAACAAATTCGTGTATATGAAGCTGGGCGATGCCGTCGCGCTGGCCCTTGCCGACAGGAGCGAGGCGAAGCTAAGCTACAGTGCGAATGAGTGCAAAAATATTTCTTTTATTCGCCGGTACAGGATGAAGGACGGGAGCATACGGACAAATCCCGGTAGGCACAATCCACAGATCGATCATCCGATCGGCGCTCCCGACGAGACGGTTCAGCTGCTGAAAATCGAGCGCCGGAACAAGCCGGAATTACTGCTCGTAAATTTCCAGGTTCATCCCGACGTAATAGGCGGCTGCAAGTTTTCCGCGGATTATCCCGGTTTTGTGCGCAGCACGCTGGAAAGCTGCCTTCCCGGTGTTAACGCGGTCTATATAAACGGCGCGCAGGGCGACACGAACCATATTGACGTGAACTGCCCGGAATGGGATCAGAATAGCGGCTACGCTCACGCGATACACATGGGAAGATCAATCGCGGGCTCGGTGCTGCAGATATACGGCAAAACAAAACCGATCGACAGCGAAACGGGCGTCAGATACACGCACAGGGATGTGCAGATTCCGTCCAGCCGGGTTGACGCGAGTAAGGTCCGCGAAGCCGAGAAGATCATCGCGCTGCATGAGTCGGGACGGGACTGCGATATACCCGAGAAGGGCATGGGCGTCGTAACGCTGGTGGCGGAAGCCTACCGAATGAAGAGACTGGAAAACGGGCCTGATTCCTTCGACATGAGCGCGTGGGCGCTGTCCTTTGGCGGGTTCGCGATAGCGGGACTGCCCGGCGAGCCGTTTACCCAGATCGGGCGGAGCGTAAAAGCCGCGTCGCCCTTTGAGGCCACGTTCTTCGCGTGCCTGACAAACGGCAGCGAGGGCTATCTGCCCACGGCAAACGCCTACGAGGAGGGCGGATACGAAGCCAGAAGCTCCAGATTCCGCTCGGGCGTGGCCGAGATTCTTATTCGCAGCGCGCAGGAAGCGCTCGCGCAAATCCACGGAAAATGCGGTTCCAAATAAGCGGAACACGGGCGGAAACTGACATGTTATCCGACTGCTCGTCATGCTGGCGGGCAGTTTATTTATTGCGCATATCCCGGCCCTATGACTGCGCTTCCCTCTCCTGCCCGGCGAACTGGCTATGGTACAGCCTGTGGTAGAAGCCCCTCCGCATAAGAAGCTCGCTGTGGGTCCCTCGCTCGACGATACGCCCCTCGTCGATGACCAGTATCTGATCGGCTTTCTGTATCGTGGAAAGGCGATGGGCGATTACAAAGCAGGTGCGTCCTCGCATGAGCTCGAGCATGGCCTGCTGTATGTGAACCTCGGTGCGTGTGTCCACGGAGCTTGTGGCCTCGTCCAGTATCAGTATCGCGGGGTCGGCCATCATCGCCCGGGAGATGGCAAGAAGCTGCCGCTGTCCCTGCGAGAGATTGCTGCCCTCCTCGGTGAGCAGCGTCGCGTACCCGTCGGGGAGCCGGTGAATAAACTGATCGGCTCTTGCCTTGACCGCGGCGGCCCGCACTTCCTCGTCGGTGCCGGTCAGGCGTCCATAGCGGATATTGTCCATTACGGACTCGGCGAAAAGATATGTGTCCTGCAGCACGATACCCAGCTGACTGCGCAGACTGTCCTTGTGGAA
>JAAYXU010000158.1 GCA_012515725.1 Clostridiales bacterium
AATAAATGAGGTTGGCGGCGGTGTTCCATTTTCCGATTGCATTGCCTATCTGCAAACCATAGAAGTAGTCGCCCTGCGTCGTTACCTTATATTTCAGGCTGCCTGAATTCTGAAATCGTACACATAGCGGATTGAGCGAGTATGCATAGGCGGTTGCGGCGAAAAAAATCGACAAGGACCATACGAGGAAGATTGAGGCGCATATTTTTTTGCGAAAATGCTTCATAATTACCTTCCTATGTAAAAAATAACATGGAAACATAATACTGCATCCTCCTTTTCTTGTCAACTATAACTTTGCTATATTATATACTTTATTCTATATTCTATGCATTGGTGGTTCTTTTGTAGCCTGTTTGATTGGTTTTTCCAACCATGCAACAACTTTATAATCTGTGGTATGCCTAATACCGTATTACGGGCCGTAAATTAGGGCTGTGTATTTACGTCACTAGTTGAGCGAAGATGGCAGTCGCTCCCTCCGGTATCTTTCTGCATCAGAAAGGGCTCGAATCGGGGCGTCAACATTTCCCGCCGAAATCCGTTTTACCCCTTGCATTTTGGTAAAACAATGCTATAATTATTAAAGGTCAAAGTAAGTCAAACCAATTAATCCGATTCAATAAAGGAGGACGCGCGATGCGGACACCCGATTATTATAAAACGCTGGGCGTGCAGGATACCGCATCCGACGAGGAGATTAAGAAGGCCTTCCGGAAGCTGGCCAAGAAATACCACCCCGACACACACGGGGGAGACAAGGCGTCCGAGGAGCGCTTCAAGCTCATCAGCGAGGCCTATGAGGTTCTGGGGGATAAAAAGAGGCGGCAGGAGTACGACGAGCTGCGCAGGAACCCGCCTCCGCCGAGCTTTGATCCATCGGGCTTTGGCGCACGGACGCACAGGAGCGCGCGAACCGTCACGTTCGACGAGGGCGGAGACTTTTCGGACTTCTTCGAAATGTTCTTCGGACGTGGAAGGGGCGCGGGCGCGGATCCGTTTTCGCACAACCGGGCGGTATCGATGCCCGGGCAGGACGTGGAGGCCGAGATAGCCATCACGGTCGCGGAGGGCTTCGAGGGAGCGAAGAAGGCCGTATCGCTGGAGCTGGACGGCGGTCGCAGGACGCTCAATTTCAGCATACCTCCAGGCACGACCGACGGCGCGAGAATCAAGCTGCGCGGTCAGGGAGGCCCAGGAATGGGCGGTGGACCGGCCGGTGATCTCTATCTCAAAGTGCGCGTGAGCGACACACGCTATACGCTGGACGGGCTAGATCTGACTGAGGAGCTCCGGCTCATGCCGTGGGATGCGGCGCTGGGCGCGCAGGTACCGTTCGAGACGCCCGACGGGCAGATCATGGTGCGCGTGCCTGGCGGCGTACAGACCGGCCAACGAATCCGTATCGCCGGGCGGGGATACAAGAACAAGAAAGGGGAGCGGGGAGACCTCTATGCGCGGGTCGCACTCATGAACCCATCCTCACTGACCGCCGAGCAGCGGAGGCTCTATGAACAGTTGCAAAAAATCGCCGGTCCGCATGGCGGCAACTGACCATACTTTACGAGGTGATTTGAATGGATATCGAAAAATTTACGCAGAAAGCACAGCAGGCGATACTGAGCTCACAGGATGTCGCGGTACGGTTGGGGCACCAGCAGCTTGAGGGGGAGCACCTTCTCAAAGCGCTTTTGAGTCAGGAGGATGGGCTGGCAGCCAGGCTTCTTCATATCATGGGCGCGGACACCGCCGCCGTCGAGTCTGAGATCGACGCCGAACTTGAGAAGCTTCCCCGGGTGTCGGGCGGAAGCGGTCTGTACGCGAGCCGCCGCGTGAGCAGACTGCTGCTGGCAGCGCAGGACGAGGCGAAGAAATTCAGGGACGAATACGCGGGCGTCGAGCACCTCCTGCTGGCGATTCTGGACGAGCGGGGAACACCCGCGGCGCGGATACTGGCGCAGCGTGGCGTAAGCCGCGAGGAGTTCCTGAAGGCGCTTGAAAAGGTGCGCAGCGGCCAGCGCATCACCACGCAGGATCCCGAGAGCACCTACGAGGCGCTGGAGCGTTACGGAAAGGATCTGGTGGAGCTTGCCCGGGCCGGGAAGCTGGATCCGGTCATCGGTCGCGACGAGGAGATACGCCGCGTGATACGCATACTGTCCCGCCGCACGAAAAATAACCCGGTACTGATCGGCGAGCCGGGAACCGGCAAGACCGCGATCGTCGAGGGCCTGGCCCAGCGCATCGTGCGCAGCGACGTACCCGAGGGGCTTAAGGGCAAGGCGGTATTCGCGCTCGACATGGGCGCGCTCATTGCGGGGGCCAAGTACAGGGGCGAATTCGAGGAACGCCTTAAGGCGGTGCTCAAGGAAGTCGAGCAGTCCGACGGGAGGATCATACTCTTCATCGACGAGCTTCATAACATAGTGGGCGCGGGGCGCACCGAGGGCGCGATGGATGCCGGCAACATATTAAAGCCCATGCTGGCCCGGGGAGAGCTCCGCTGCATCGGCGCGACGACGCTGGACGAGTACCGCAAATATATCGAAAAGGACACGGCGCTGGAGCGTCGATTCCAGCCGGTGCTGGTCGACCAACCTACGGTGGAGGATACGGTATCGATCCTGCGGGGGCTCAAGGAGAAGTTTGAGATTCACCACGGCGTGCGCATCACCGACAACGCGCTCATCGCGTGCGCGGTGCTGTCCCACCGCTATATCAGCGACCGGTTCCTGCCCGACAAGGCGATCGATCTCATGGACGAGGCGGCCGCGATGCTGCGCACCGAGATAGACAGCCTCCCCTCAGAGCTAGACCAGATTTCCCGGCGCGTGCTGACGCTAGAGATCGAACGGCAGGCGCTTTCTCGGGAAAAGGACGAGACTTCCCGCGAACGCTTCGCGCAGCTGGAGCAGGAAATAGCGGCGCTCAGGGAACAGGAAACCGAGATGCGCGCCCGCTGGGAGCAGGAAAAGAAGGGCATCGAAAGCATCAAACAGCTGCAGGAGGAAATTGAGCAGGTCAACCACGAGATCGAGGAAGCCGAGCGCCGCTACGACCTCAATGCGCTGGCCGAGCTCAAGCATGGCCGTTTGCCCGGGCTTACGGCACAGCTTGAGGCCGAGAGGGCCAGACAGCAGGAGGGCGGCGGGGAGCGGCTGCTGCGCGAGGCGGTCACCGAGGAAGAGATAGCACAGATCGTGTCGATGTGGACGGGCATCCCGGTATCCCGCCTGGTCGAGAGCGAGAAGGAGAAGCTCCTGCATCTCGGAGACGCGCTACACCGCCATGTCATCGGGCAGGACGAGGCTGTAACTAGCGTGGCTGATGCGGTGCTGCGGGCGCGTTCGGGACTCAAGGATCCCGGAAAGCCGATAGGATCATTCCTTTTCCTGGGGCCTACCGGTGTGGGAAAGACCGAGCTTGCCAAGGTGCTGGCACGCGAGCTTTTCGACAGCGAGGAGAACCTCATCCGAATCGATATGAGCGAGTACCAGGAGCGCCACACGGTCGCGCGGCTCATCGGTGCGCCTCCCGGATACGTGGGCTACGAGGAGGGCGGTCAGCTTACCGAGGCTGCGCGGCGCAGGCCCTATTCGGTCTTGCTCTTCGATGAGATCGAGAAGGCCCACCCTGACGTGTTTCACACGTTGCTGCAGCTCTTAGACGACGGCCGCCTGACCGACAGTCAGGGACGCACCGTGGACTTTAAGAACACGGTCGTCATCATGACGTCGAATATCGGCAGCCAGTACCTGATGAATGGATTGGGAGCGGACGGAAGCATAGAGGAGGCGGCGCGCACACAGGTTATGGCTGAGCTGCGTACTCATTTCCGGCCTGAGTTTCTGAACCGTATCGACGAAATCGTGCTCTTCAAGCCGCTTACAATGGACGAGATCGAGCGCATCATCGGACTGCTGACACAGGAGATCGGGCGGCGGCTGGCCGACCGCCACATCGCTCTCGAGGTAACGGAGAGCGCGGTGCGCCAGGTTGCCCGGGATGCCTATTCCCCGACGTACGGAGCCCGCCCCATCAAGCGCTATCTGCAGAAGCATCTGGAGACCGAGGCTGGCCGGATGATCATCGCCGGGCAGGTTCCCGAACACGGTACGCTGGTGGTCGACGCGGACGGGGAGGGGCTTACCTTCCGGGTGGAAGAAAAGTAAAAATTGACGCCCGTATCGGTGCGTGAATAGGCTGACTGCGAAACACTCCCGGCGGAAGGGGAGTGTTTCGCTATAAAGGTTGAGAAAGTATATTTACACTTCGGATATAGTGCAACCGATTCGATTACCCGTGATTGCTATGCTTCCATATGTGGCGTGGATTGTTTTGCTTGATATACGGCCAATCCGCCCTGGATTCATGAGCCATATGCCATCGATACAGCTAAGCATTGGTTTGTGCGTATGGCCGAAAAGGATGATTCGCGCGTTGTTGCGGACGCCGGTGTCGTACAGTTTGCCGAGGCCATCCTGCACGTTATGCTTATGGCCGTGCGTCATGTACACGCGCGTTCCGTCAAAGGTTATGAGTTCTTCCTCGCTCGCGCCAGACTCCTGATCGGTATTCCCCTTGACGAGGTGCGTTCTCAGATTGGTTTGTCTCTGCAGCGCAAGCCCGTCTGCTAAATGATCGCCCAGATGCAGTATCGCGTCGGGCTTCTGCGCGTGTATAACAGACAACATTGTGGGTACGTCGGTATGCGAATCAGCAAACACAAGAATATTCATCCCGTACCCTCCATACTGTCGCGAAATTCATGCCGCGTGCTTATTCCTCCCGCGCGGCGCGGACGACCTCCCGGCATGCGTCGGCGAAAAGCCCCACATCAACCGAATACGACAAATACTGCACTCCTGCCGCCTTCCAGCGGGCGATATGGGCATGAGTATCCAGGAACGTACCTACAACGATACCCTTTTCCCTCGCGGCGGTCACTATCTGCATCATTTTCTCCACTACCGCGGGATGGTCGACCTGGCCTGTGAGACCCAATGACTGCGACAGATCGTAGGGCCCGATAAACAATATATCGACGCCTCGGGTAGCCATGATCGCGTCCAGGTTATCCAGCGCTTCGCGGCCCTCGAGCTGGAGTATGACGAGAGTCTCGTTAGCGGCTTTAAAATACTCGTAGCGATCAGTCACCGAGTAGCGCGCGGCTCGCACGAAGCGGCAAACGCCCCGGCTTCCTATCGGATGAAATTTCGCCAGGGAAACGGCTCTTTGGGCGTCCTCGGCCGTACAGACCTGCGGCACCTGTATGCCCGCCGCGCCAATGTCCAGCGCTTTTCCGATCGCTTCCTCTCCGATCCCAGACACGCGGATGATGGGCGCCATGCCCGACAGCGCCGCGGCGCGGACATTGTTCTGCATCGACTCGATCGATACCGGCCCGTGCTCCGTGTCAAGTATGCAGAAATCAAATCCGCTCCAACCTGCAACTTCTACGAATGCCGGATCTCCGGTCTTCATGAATGGCCCGATGACCGCCTGCCCGGCGGCCAGTTTTTCCTTGAACTGAGATAATGCCGTGTCCATCAAATTCCTCCCCAGCGACCATGCCAAAAAAGCGGGCCGCCCTAATCTGCCTTATATTATAATAGGGATCGGGCGGCTGCGCAATGATACAGATGTATTTTCACTTCGGCGTAGACTGGCTTCTGTGCCAGACGTATCCATAGTCTCCGGGAGGAGGTGCGGGCGGCGGTATGCCGTATGCCAGGAAGGTAATTAAAAGTTAAAAATCCGGATGATAATAGGGTGACATTATCACAAGATAATCACAATGATAATAGAAATTATCCTTGACTGAATCCGTGCAGTCTGGTATAATTCACCGTGATAAAGCGATAAAGTACAAAAGGGAGCGGTCATGAACGAACTAAAAAAGCGCATCCCCGAAGGAACCCAGG
>JAAYXU010000011.1 GCA_012515725.1 Clostridiales bacterium
ATTAAAAAGAACGGCATCATCATCGCGTCGCTGGGGCTGCTGCTGGTCGCGGCGGGATTTCTCAATTTCTGGCTGAACCGCCCGAATGACGACACGCAGACATCCACCACAGGGGGGCTGCTGTCGTCCGGCCGTACCGCGGCGCCTGGTACGACCAACGCCCCCGGGAGCAATTCCAAGGACAGCCTGGCGGTATTCGCCCAGCAGCGGGAAGAGACCCGCGAGGACGTGATCACGTATCTCGACAGTATTATAGATAACGATAAGACCGATGCCTCAACGCTGAAGCTGGCCCAGGAGGAAAAGCTGAACCTTGCCCGCTATATGGAGCTGGAAATGAAGATCGAGGGTCTGCTTGCGTCCAAGGGGTTCACGAAGAATATCGTCACCTGCGGCGAGAACTCGATTAATGTAGTTGTGCAGGCTACCTCACTGAGCGAAATACAGGTCGCCCAGATACTGGACATCGTGCGCGAGGAGTCGGGTGAGACAGCCGAAAAAATCAAAATAATCCCTGTGGGATCATGATAATTGCCAACCCTGCCGCAATCTGTTATAATTCGGATGAGGGAGGTGTATATCATGGCGGATCAAAAAAAGAATGATGTACAGACGTCGGTTGAGAACGGAACCGTGACATTTGCCAACGAAGTTCTTGCTGTGATCGGAGGCCTTGCCGCCAATGAGGTGGAGGGCGTCGCGGGAATGAGCGGCGGCGGCGGTATCGCTGAGATGTTTTCGAAGAAGAATCTGGGCAAGGGCGTGAAGATCACGCTGAGCGAGAGGACCGCGAATATCGACGTGACGCTCATAGCCACCTATGGATACAAGATCCATGAGGTTTGCGCCACCGTACAGCAGAACGTGAAGAAGGCGATAGAGAACATGACGGGGCTGGACGTCGCGAGCGTCAACGTACACGTGTCGGGAATCGTTTTCGACAAGAAGGAAGAGCCGATCTTGGCTGAGGAGCCCGATAACTGAGCGCGTCCCGGAAGTTTTAGGCCTGCTGCCGGGCGCAGCGGTCCGCGTAAAGACGCAACAAGCCTTTTGCGTATTCTCCGCGAAAGGCTTTGATAGTTGCCGCCGGATACCATCCGGCAACGCTACATGAGAGGAGTTCTCCGCGATGAGAATGAAAGTTATTGACAGGATATTTCTGATCCTGACGATTCTGGTCCTCCTGGCTCTCAGCCTACTGCTGCTGGCCGTTGCCTGGCACTATGTGGGTGAGACATTCCTGCACGACTGGGTCTACAATCTTTATACGGTTTGGCCCAATCCGCTCATACTCACTGCCATCGCGCTTGCGCTCATCATTATGGCCCTGCGCCTCCTGTATGCGGGCACGATACCCTACCGGCGGGTCTCCAGAGCGCTCATCAGGAAACTGGAAGCCGGTACGGTCAGCATCACGCTGGACACGATCGCCGCGATAGCCAAGCGCCATGCGCTAGCGATCGAGGGGACGCGGGATGTTCGCTGTGCTATCGTTCCCCGGGAGGACGGCGTCCGCGTACTATACAGGATATCTCTTGAGGACGACGCGGTGATCCCCGAGAAGACGCAGGCGATACAAACCCACGTCAAGGAACGGGTCGAAGCGATAACAGGCGTCACGATAAAGGAAAGCTGCGTGCTGGTCGACAACAGGAAGCCCGAAGAGAAGAAAAAAACCGGCGTGGGTGATGCACAATGAATGATTTCTGTGAGTATCTCAGGAGCCACGCCGCCCGGCTTTTGGGTATGGCGTTTGGCCTGGCGGTTCCGATTCTCTGGTGGAAAATCGGATTTGGCAGAACCCTGCTTCTGGCGCTGAGCGTGCTCATCGGCTACATCATAGGCCGCGTCATCGACGACCGCGAATGGTTCTACCACAAGCTGGAGAGAATATTGCCGCGGAAAGAGGACTAGATGAGCAGGCGTCACGCAAGGGAAACAGCCATGCAGTATCTGTATGGCATGGACATGACCGATTTTTCATGGGAGCAGATTGAGCCCGATATCAGCGCGAACCGGGACCTGAGCGCCAGGGATTCCGAATACGTGAAAAACATCATTCAGGGGGTCAGCCGTAACAGGGAACGGATCGACGCCCTGCTTTCCCAGTACCTGAAAAACTGGACGCTGGACCGGATACCGAAGGTTGATCTGGCCATACTGCGGCTGGGCATCTACGAGATCGCCTGGTGCGATGATGTTCCCCCGGGAGCGACCATCAACGAATGTGTGGATATGGCCAAAGACTTTTCCACACCTAAATCCAGCGCGTATATTAATGGCATACTGGCGAGCTACCACCGAAGCCGCGGGGAGGACGCGAAGGAACCGCCGAAGCCGGAGCCGTAAGGCGGCGCGCGGGCGGGAAAGGGCGGATGCTATATCCGCCCTCGTTATAATAGGGTCGGGAGGAAGGCAATGTCCGCAGTTATCATAGACGGCAGGGAAATGTCCCGAAAAATCAGGATATCGATCCGAAGGCGCGTGGATCTCATCCGGAAACAAACCGGCAAGACGATCGGGCTGGCGGTGGTGCTGGTGGGGGACGATCCGGCTTCGGCCATCTATGTCCGGGGTAAACAGAGGGACTGTGAAAAAGTTGGCATCGCTTCCAGCGTCATACGCATGCCCGCCGCGTCGGGCACGCGGGACGTGGAGGCGGCGGTGCGCGAACTTAACGCCGATGCGTCGATTCACGGCATTCTGGTGCAGTTTCCGCTACCCGCGGGACTGGATTCGAACGCGATCATACAGACCATCGATCCCACTAAGGACGTGGACGGCTTTCATGTCGTCAACTGTGGCATGCTGCTGTCGGGCGTCGGGAATCCGATGATCCCCTGCACGCCGCTTGGAATCGTCGAAATGATACGCAGTACCGATCGGGATATGACCGGAAGCCACGCCGTGGTAGTGGGGCGCTCAAACCTTGTGGGGAAACCTGTTTCGCTGCTGCTGCAGCGGGAGAACGCGACCGTGACCATGTGCCACTCCCGCACAGTGGACCTCGCGGAGCATACACGCAGGGCTGACATACTGGTGGTGGCGGCGGGCCGACGCGGTCTCGTCACCGGAGATATGGTCAAGCACGGCGCGGTGGTTATAGACGTCGGCATGAACCGGGACGGCGACCGCGTGGTGGGCGACGTAGACTTCGATTCGGCGGCGAAGCGGGCCGGATGGATCACGCCGGTACCAGGCGGCGTGGGGCCGATGACCCGCGCGATACTGCTGCAAAACACGCTCCAGGCTTTTAAGCGCAATGGGTGAATTCGTATATACCGTCTCCGACGTGAATCGGTTCGTCCAGCGCATACTGTCGGCCGAGGACATACTCTCGGGAATCCGCGTGCGCGGCGAGATTTCCAACAGCAAGGTCTACGCATCGGGCCACCGTTATTTCACGCTCAAGGACCAGGACGCGCTCATCCGGTGCGTCTGGTTCCGGGGCGACCAGCGGCGCGGCCGCGAGGTGCGCGATGGCATGCGGGTGATTGTCCGGGGCGACTTGGGACTCTATGTGCGGGACGGCCAGTTTCAGATCACTGTGCGCGATGTGCTGCCCGACGGCGTGGGGCTCCTGTACGAGCGCTTTGAGCGCATGAAGGAAGCGCTCGAGGCAGAGGGCCTTTTTGATGCCGCCCGCAAGCGGCCGCTGCCCTCCTATCCCCGGCGCATCGGCATCGTGACATCGGCCCACGGCGCGGCAGTGCGCGACATCATCCGCGTCGCAACCCGCAGGGGCGCGGGCCTGACGCTGGTGCTGCTCCCCGTACCTGTGCAGGGGGAGGGCGCGGCGGAGCATATCGCGTCGGCTATCGACTGCCTCTCCCAGCGCGGGGATATAGACGTCATGATCGTGGGCAGGGGCGGTGGCTCGATAGAGGATCTGTGGGCCTTCAACGAGGAGGTCGTAGCGCGGGCTATATTCCGCTCAATGGTTCCAGTCATATCGGCTGTAGGCCACGAGACCGACTTCACGATCGCCGACTTTGTGGCCGACGTACGCGCCGCGACGCCTTCGGCGGCGGCGGAGCTGGCCGTTCCCGACCGCACTGAGCGGCTGGACAGGCTCGTTCGCGCCCGAAGGCAGCTTGACGCCGCTGTGGACCGGCAACTGGACGGCTGGCAGCGGCGTATGCGTACCGCTATGCGCATGCTATCCCTGACCGATCCCGCGCGAAGGGTGGGCGAGGGGCTGCAGCGTCTGGATACGCTGGCAGCGCGCATGGATGACCGCATGGAGGTAAGGCTTCGTGACGGGCAGAGGACGCTCGACGGCTACGCGCGCGCCCTCGAATCCCATAACCCGGCCGCGGCGCTGCGCCGCGGATACGCGATACTGCGGGACGAGCAGGGCGGCGTCATAGGCAGCGCGTCGGCGCTCACGCCTGGCGCTCGGGTCAATATCGCGCTCAATGACGGAAGCGCCCGCGCTAGGGTGGAAACCGTAGAAACAGGAGGAAACGGCAATGTCTGAAAAGACGTTGAGTCTGGATGCGTGCTTTGAACGGCTGGACCGTATCGTGGCGTCGCTGGATCGGAGCGACATACCGCTGGAGACGGCGGTGGCGCTCTACGAGGAGGGAGCCGCGCTGCTCAAGCAATGCACGGAGGAGCTGGGCGCGCTTCGTAACCGAGTCATGGTTCTCAGGGAGCAGGATGGCGCACTCTGCGAGGAACCGTTCGATGATGGGGAAGAAGGCGACGCGGACGAATGATATGGGATCGCTGCGGAGAAGAGCTGGCTCTTGTGGAGGCCGGACTGGGCGCGGGGATAACGGACCCTGATATTCCGTCGCCGCTTCGTGAATCGATGGCTTACAGCCTGCTGGCGGGAGGAAAGCGCCTCAGGCCCATACTGCTTATGAAGAGCTGCGTATGCTTCGGGGGGACGCTGGAGGACACCGTGCCGCTGGCATGCGCGCTGGAAATGATCCATACCTATTCGCTGATCCACGACGACCTGCCGGTCATGGACGACGATTCGCTGCGACGGGGTCACGCCACAAATCATATAATATACGGCGAGGCGATGGCGCTGCTGGCGGGAGATGCGCTGCTGAATCTGGCGTACGAGACTATGATCGCGCATATCCCCTCGGGCGAGCCGCAGCGCAGCCGGTACCTGTCAGCAATGGCCCGGATTGCCGAAGCGGCGGGCGCTACCGGTATGGTCGGCGGGCAGTGCCTCGATATATGCCCGGCCGACGGGAATCGCGGGCGCGCAGCGCTGGCCGAAATGCACCGCCGCAAGACCGGGAGGCTTTTTACCGCGGCGATCACGGCGGGAGCGCTGCTGGCGGGCGCAGGAGCCGGGCAGATGGCCTGCGCGGAAGAATATGCGGATCATATGGGGCTCCTTTTTCAGATCGTCGACGATCTGCTGGACGCGACGGGCAGCGCCGAACGGA
>JAAYXU010000159.1 GCA_012515725.1 Clostridiales bacterium
AAGCTGCGTGCGGCCTGCGACTACCTTGTATTCAGCGAATTCATGCTGCGGCGGGTAGGCGAGACGCTGCAGGTTACCTCCTGTACAGTTCTTGACAGCTTTTTTGATCTTCGAAGCGATTACGAAGCGCTGTGTACTGCGTTTTACATGCGGGATTTCTGCGAAACGGTTTCAGGAGAAGGCCAGCCCGGCGGCCCGCTTTTCACGCTGCTAATCCGCTGCCTGAACGCGATGTGCCACGCAAAGGCCGATTCCGACGTCGTGCGGACCGCCTTCGAGATACGGGCCATGGACGCTCTGGGACTCGGGCCTTCGCTTTCGCGGTGCGTACGCTGCGGAGAGGAGGCGCAGCCCCGTCCCATGTTTTCGGTATCGGGGGGCGGCGTCGTGTGCGGGCGTTGCGAGGGGGAAGGGGGCGGCGCGACCGTGCTTCCCGGCTCAGTGGCCGCGCTGCGGCAGCTGCGGGAAATCGACTTTGACACGCTCCCAGTCGTGACGCTTACCCGCGCGGTCCGGCGGGATCTGGCCGGATACTGGCGGGACTACCTGAGCTGGCATTTGGACAGGCGCTTCAGGTCCGCGGATTTCGCGGAAAAGCTCAATGCGTTTAGGAACAACAGGCTTCCCCAAGAAAAGCCATAGAAGAATAGCGCTGGAATCCGCAGAGCCCGGCCTGCTCCCGCCGCGTTATCCGGAGGTGCGTCGCGGGCGACCCGGGGTATCCCGTACGCGGAATCCGGCAATAAATAAGCATGTCCGCACGAGCGGTTGCGGTGAGGTTCGAAAAAAGTAAAATTTGGTTGCGCTTGCGCTGTTTTTGTTTTATAATATCTGCGGCTTTGCGGCGGCCTGCGCCCGCTCCCGATCGGAGCCGTGGTCGGCGGACGACTCGCCGCTTTATTTTGAAAACTATACGAGGAGGAATATCATATAATGGCACACAAGTACGTTTATCTTTTTAAGGAAGGTAATGCCTCGATGCGCGCGCTGCTTGGCGGCAAGGGCGCGAACCTTGCCGAGATGACCGGTCTTGGTCTGCCGGTTCCGCAGGGCTTCACGGTCAGCACAGAGGCATGCACCCGGTATCATCAGGATGGAAAAACCATTGGGAAGGATATACTCGAGCAGATCTACACCGCGCTCGAGCAGACCGAGGCGATCGTTGGAAAGAAATTCGGAGACCTCGAGAATCCGTTCCTGGTTTCGGTGCGTTCGGGCGCGCGCGCCTCGATGCCTGGCATGATGGACACGATCCTGAACCTGGGGCTTAACGACATTGCGGTTCAGGGACTCGCCCGCCTGACCGGCAACGAGCGCTTCGCATACGACAGCTACCGCCGCTTCATACAGATGTTCTCGGACGTTGTAATGGGCATATCCAAGCCGAAGTTTGAGAAGATCATCGACGAGATGAAGGTAGAAAAGGGCGTCAGCGAAGATACCGAGCTGGATGCGTCCGATATGAAGGATATGGTGGAACGCTTCAAAGCGCTCTATCGCAATGAGAAGGGCGAGGAGTTCCCACAGGATCCAAGGATGCAGCTGCTTGCAGCCATCGAGGCCGTGTTCGATTCCTGGGACAATCCCCGCGCCATCGTATACCGCCGGATGAACGACATACCAGGCGACTGGGGCACCGCAGTCAACGTGCAGGCCATGGTGTTTGGCAACATGGGCGATGACTCGGGCACCGGCGTCGCCTTCACGCGCAACCCC
>JAAYXU010000160.1 GCA_012515725.1 Clostridiales bacterium
CCCCGTCCCGCGGTGATGTCGGCTACTCGGGTCGTGACGTCCGACAGCGCGTCCCGCCGCGTCATCACGTCGAATACGACGCCGATTTCGTAGCGCACGCGCTCGACGCGGCATCCCGCTCGGTTAAGGAAGTGCTCCAACGCTCCGGCCTCACCGTAGCCCGATTCGACGCGAAGCCGCACAGTCAGCTCAGCCCGGCACAGCCCCGCGGCCTCGACTGCCAGCGCTGCCGCACGGCCAAATGCCCGGCCCAGCGGGCCCGCTCCCAGCTTGACGCCGCCAAACCAGCGCGCAACCGCGGCAGCTCCGTTAAGCTCCCGGCGCGCGAGAACCTCCAGTATCGGCTGCCCGCCCGAAGGCTCGTGGTCGTCATGATAGCGCTGCGCCGCGCCGCCCGGACCCACGCGGTATCCCCAGCACAGCGAGCTCGCGTCGGGATGGCGGCGGCGAATGTCCGCGATGAATTCCTCCGCGTCGGCTTCGGTCATCGCGGGCGCCGCGTAGCCGACAAAACGGGACTTTTTCTGCACGAACTCCGCGGTTCCCTCGTCGCGCAGCGTACTGAGAAATGGCGGCAGGATAGGCTCCACGCTAGCCCCCGATACGGATGCGGTGATAGCCCTTCTTTCCCTTGCGCAAGAGTCGCTCGCCGCCTCCTGCGTCGAGGCGCGCCTCGGTATCCTCTACCCGCTCCCCGTCTACGGATACCGCGTTCTGGGCGATGAGCCGCCGTCCCTCGCCTATGCTGCGGGCCAGACCCGTCAGGTACAGGAGCTCCGCTACCCGGTTTTTAGCCGCAAACTCGGCCTCGGTCATCACGGTGGTGGGTATGTCTTCCCCCGATCCGCCTTCTTCGAATAGCGCCTCGGATGCCGCCCGGGCGCGGCCCGCCTCCTCCTCGCCGTGTATGAGGCAGGTCACCTCGAATGCAAGCACGCGCTTAGCCTCATTGATACGCTCATCCATATGCTTAGTCAGACGCTCGATTTCGGGCACGGGCAGGAATGTCAGCATGAGCAGCGCGTTCTTGACGCCGTCGTCTTCGATGTTGCGCCAGTACTGGTAGAACTCGTACGGCGTGGTACGCTCGGCGTCCAGCCACAGCGCGCCTTTTTCAGTTTTGCCCATTTTTTTGCCTTCGCCGGTCGTAAGCAGGTTGAACGTACAGCAGTATGCAGGATTCCCTTCCTTACGGCGAATAAGGTCAGCGCCGGCCAATATATTTGACCACTGATCGTCCCCGCCCATCTGCAGCGCGCAGCCATACCGCTGGTTCAGGACCAGAAAGTCGTAGGCCTGCATCAGCATGTAGTTGAACTCGAGAAAGGACAGCCCCTTCTCCATCCGCATACGATAGCATTCCGCGGTAAGCATTCGGTTGACTGAGAAATGAGCGCCCACCTCGCGCAGGAAGTCGATATAGTTTAAGTCCAGCAGCCAGTCTGCGTTGTCGACCATGACCGCCTTGCCTTCGCCAAAGTCGAGGAAGCGCGAAAGCTGCCTCTTGATGGCCTCGGCGTTCTTAATTATCTCCTCGCGGGTGAGCATCTGCCGCATTTCGGTTTTGCCTGTGGGGTCGCCCACCATAACGGTTCCTCCCCCCACCAGCGCGATGGGCCGGTGACCGCACCGCTGCAGATGAGTCATGGCCATCACCGGAATATAGTGGCCGATGTGCAGGCTGTCGGCAGTCGGATCAAAGCCCACATAGAATGTTACCGGCTCCTTTCCGAGCAGGGCATAGAGCTCATCCTCGAATGTGATCTGTTTGAGAAAACCCCGCTGTCTGAGTATATCGAGCGCGTTGACCATGATTCTCATCCTTTCTGTCAGTATGGTAAGGAGGACGTCGCGCGTCCCCCCGCAGGAACCGCAGTCCGGTCTGTACTGCGTTCTGTTTATTATACACCTTTCGGGTTCCGCGTCAATGACTGGGATTTCTTGAGTTTCCGCATTAGACGTTAACCTAACAGCAAGAAATTGAACAAGGCATGAAAGAGAGCGTCAGACAGAGCCAAAGTTAAGAAACAACCCGCAAAAA
>JAAYXU010000161.1 GCA_012515725.1 Clostridiales bacterium
GGCGACCTGAGCGGGACAATCTCAGAGATGGGCGCGTCCGAGCTCTTTGACGCGGAGAGCGCCGATCTATCGAATATGGGCGCAGAGCTCTATCTAAGTCAGGCCCAGCACCGGGCTCAGCTCTCTCTGGATGAAACCGGCGCGCAGGAAGCGCTCATTAAAAGTCCCGCCCTATCGCAGGCGGGAAAGGATGACACGCTTTTCTCGGCGACGCGTCCCTTCGCGTTCCTGGTGGTCGGGCAGCAATCGGGAACTATCCTGTTCGCAGGAACGCTGCACAATCCGCTGCCGGGTTCATAACCCACACTATCCTGAAAGGAATGATCTCGTGAACTCCGCCTTGACTGCTATTGAGAAACTGCTGGCCTTCGGGCTGCGCCACGCACTGATCGAACCGCTGGACGTTCCATTCGCCCGCAACGCGCTACTGGACGCGCTCTCCCTGAGCGAGACCGCTGCGACAGGCATTGAGCCGCAGACCGACGGACCGATTCCAGAAACTGCTACATCCCTCTTGCGACCGCTGCTCGATTATGCGGTTAGCCGCGGCCTCATCGAGGACACCGTTACCGCCCGCACTCTGCTTGACACACGGCTCATGGGTTGCCTCATGCCCCGCCCATCGGAAATAGTCGCGCGCTTCGAGACGCTGCGCAACCGTGACGGCATAGTGGCTGCTGCTGACTGGTTTTATGATATCAACCGCCGCAGCAACTATATACGGGTAGACGACGTGGCGCGCAGCCTTGAGTGGTCCTATGAATCGGGCCGTTACGGACGGCTGAAAATCACGATCAACCTATCCAAGCCCGAGAAAGATCCGCGGGAAATCGCGCAGCTCAGGATGCTGTCCCGCTCAGGATACCCCGCCTGTCCTCTGTGCCTGGAGAACGAGGGCTACGCGGGACGCCTCGATCACCCGGCGCGGCAGACCCTCCGGGTCCTTCCCCTGACCCTGAACGAAGAAAGCTGGTTCTTCCAGTACTCCCCGTATGTGTACTACGATCACCATTGCATCGTGTTCAAGCACGAGCATACGCCGATGTATATCGACAAGAAAACGTTTATCAGGCTGCTTGAGTTCACGGAGCAGTTTCCGCATTACTTCATAGGCTCCAACGCCGGCCTCCCAATAGTGGGCGGATCGATACTGAACCACGACCATTTCCAGGGCGGAGCCAGCGAGCTTCCCATGGCCCGCGCCGCGATCGACCAGCCGCTTGTCCCGCCGCCTTACTTTCCGGGAACGGCAGGAATCTTGCGATGGCCTATGTCCGTGCTGCGGCTCGACTGCGACGATCCCGAGGCGCTCGTCAATGCCGCCGACCGGCTGCTCACAGCGTGGCAGGATTACAGCGACCCCGAACGCGACATCATTGCCCGGAGTACCGACGGCACACCTCACAACGCGGTCACGCCTATCGTCCGCCGCCGCGCGAATCGCTTCCAGATGGATCTGGTGCTGCGCAATAACAGAACCAGCACCGAGCATCCGATGGGTATCTTCCACCCGCACGCGGAGCTGCACCATATAAAGAAGGAAAACATCGGCCTAATCGAGGCGATGGGATTGTTTATTCTCCCGGGACGCCTGGA
>JAAYXU010000162.1 GCA_012515725.1 Clostridiales bacterium
GTCCAGCGTAAGCCGCTTGGTATCCAGTATGATCGGGTACCACCAATAAGAGTTTTTACGCTCGGGCGTGTTGCAGGGCAGCTTGGCGACGCCGGGAAGACCCTCGAACGCTTTGTCGTACATCGCGGCGTATTCATAGCGCCGGGACAGGTTCCAGCTGTCCAGGCGGGCCAGCTCATGGATGCCGATGGCCGACTGCATCTCTGTCATCCGGTAGTTAAAGCCCACCCTCCTGTGTATGTAGGGCAGCTTCTCCTCCAGGGCCAGCATGTTCATACGCATCTCCACGTCGTAGCCGTGATCGCGGAATGAGCGCGCTTCCCAGGCTGTATTCTCATCGTCGGTAATGACCATACCGCCCTCGCCGCCGGTCGTGAAGTGCTTGCTCTGGCAGAAGCTGAAGCACCCCACATCGCCGACAGTACCCACCTTTTTGCCGCCTGAGACACCTCCGAAGCACTGAGCGCAGTCTTCGATTACCTTCAAGCCATGCTTTCTGGCCACGGCCATGATGCCGTCCATGTCGGCCACCACGCCGTAGAGATGCACGACGACGATGGCTTTGGTGCGCGGGGTTATGAGCGCCTCTATCCTGTCCGGGTCCAGGGTGTGGTCCTCGGTCACGTCGCAGAAAACCGGGATCGCGCCCGCCTGTACGCCCGCAAACGAAGAGGCGATAAATGTGTAGCTGGGAACGATGAACTCGTCCCCCGGCCCGATATTCATCGCGCCAAATGCGATGTGCAGGGCCGCGGTGCCGTTTGTGCAGGAGATCGCGTACTTCGATCCGGCCCACTGCGCGAACTTCTCCTCAAACTCCATACCCTTTGGCCCTGTCCAGTAGTTGACCTTTCCCGAGCGCAGTACGGCGTCGGATGCTCTGATGGCTTCCTCGGATAGCTGCGGCCACGCAGGGAAACCAAGGTCGACGATGCCCGTTCCGTTCATAGCTTGGTCTTTACCTGATCCCATGATTATTCCTCCCTGCTATTTGTCCAGTCACTTTATTTATTGGTCCCAATATATCACAGCATATTCCCGCTGTCAACAATTTCATGCCTTAAGTTCATCCTTTATACCGAGCTTATGTTCTTCTTACGACGTTCCTGCTCCATGAGGCCGCGATACAATGGATAGGATATATTAGGCACGTATATATAAGTGATAGAAATTTCGCAGTACTATCGCGCGGTCCATAGCCATAATCAACTCCTCCGCATAGTCTCCTTGCGCATATACCGGAAGGAGAAGGAACAAACCATGTCGAAACTAATACTATTGTCGCTGATGGATTAAATCGGCAGTCGGCGACCATAATGGACAGGAGGAACGGATATGCCCGACATGCTTGTCAAGCTGTACGAACTGCCGCCGCTCGAGCCCGAGTATGCCCGTATGGAAGACATGGGCATTACGGTTCGTCCCGCGCTCACCGGGGAAAAACACCTGGTGCGCTCGTTCGTCAGGGCGAATTTCTCCCCCGGTTGGGAGGACGAGACCGACGTGGCGATGGCCAGGATGCCGATGGCTTGCCATATCGCCGTTCACGACGGGAGGATACTGGGATTTGCCTGCTGGGACTCGGTCGCGCGTGGGTTCTTCGGGCCGACAGGCGTGCTTCCCGAGACGCGCGGGAAAGGCGTCGGACGCGCGCTGCTCATAAGCTGCCTTCACGCTATGCGCGCCTACGGGTACGGGTACGCGATCATCGGCTGGGTAGGCCCGGCCGCCTTTTACGAGAAGTGCTGCGGCGCGAGGGTTATTGACGGCTCCGAGCCGGGCGTGTACCGGGGTATGCTGCGCGATCCGAGATAGCGCCCATTAACGAAAAAGGAGTATTACCGATGCCGCGAAACGAGCAATTCAAACTGTCGATCGTAGTGCCCATGTATTTCGAGCAGGAGGTTGCCCGGGAATGCCATCGCCGTCTGACAGAAGCGCTTACCGGACGGTTTGACTACGAGATTATATATGTAAACGACGGCTCTACCGACGATACGCTGCCCATACTGCGGGAACTGGCCGCCGCCGATGAGCATGTCAGGGTCATCAGTTTTTCGCGCAACTTCGGCCACCAGGCCGCCGTAACCGCCGGGACCCGCGCGGCGGCGGGCGACGCCGTTGTTATCATCGACGCGGATCTGCAGGATCCGCCCGAGCTAATACCCGATATGGTCAGGCTGTGGCAGGATGGCTGGGACGTCGTATACGCCAAGCGCGCCAAGCGCAAGGGCGAAAGCCCCTTCAAGCTGCTGACCGCTAAGCTCTTTTACCGGTTCCTGCGATTAATGACCGATACGCGCATACCGGAGGATACAGGGGATTTCCGCCTGATGGACCGGCGGGTCGTGGCGGCTTTTGGGAAAATGCCCGAGCACAACCGGTTCATACGCGGTATGGTCGCGTGGCTTGGGTTCCGGCAGACGCCCATACTCTACGAGCGTGACGAACGCTACGCCGGAGTGACCAAGTACCCGCTGCGCCGGATGCTCAAATTCGCGGCAGACGGGATACTGTCTTTCTCCACCAGGCCGCTGCGGATTATGATACAGCTGGGCGGGCTGTCGCTGCTGGTGGCGCTGGGCATACTCATTTACGCGCTGGTCGTCCGGCTGACCGGTCGCGCACTGTCGCCGGGCTGGGCTTCTGTCATGGTCACAATCACGTTTCTGGGCGGCATAGAGCTGCTGTCGCTGGGCGTTCTGGGCGCGTATATCGGGAGAATATATGCCGAGAGCCAGAACCGCCCGCTCTATCTTGTAGCCGAGACGATCCGCGTGGACGAAGAAAAGCTCCAGTAACCGGAGCTTTTTCGGACAAAAAAATTCCCCTGATCATACGATCCGGGGAGGAGCAAGGAGGGAAAGAAGAAGACACTACTGACACTTGCTGCTGTTGCCTGCCGACCACTGCAACCACTTATATTATACCCCCGAATTTACTTTAAAAACAGGTAAAAACGAAAAGATTTTAAAATTGGGAAGGGATGTCAATAACCCTGGCGGAAGGTAGTGCATAATTCACGACAGGTATGCATAAAAGGAGCGCGTTTAACATTAACTGGATACAAAAAGCCTGCCATGCGTGGAAATCGCCGTTTCCACAGCTCCGGTTTTTTGGTCAATCTGACGGGGATTTGAGGCAACAGAGAAAACCATGATTTTATCGATAGAAATCAGCAAAACACACCGATACCATCGGAAAGGAAAACTCTGCGATGAGGCTTTTTGTCGCGATTGAACCAGATGAGGCGTCGCGGCGCGCCGCGTTCCGCGCGGCATGCATAATCCGTGACACGTTGGGAGGCCGGGCGACGCGGCCTGAGAACCTGCACGGAACAGTTCGCTTCCTGGGCGAGTGCCAGCCCGGCATGGCTTTCGCGATCTGCGACGCGATGCGGGCGTCAGCACGGGAAGCCGCGCCCTTTTCACTGGCGCTTCATCGCGCCGACTGCTTCCGCAGGAGCGGGGACCTTATTGCATTCGCGCGGCTCGCCGGAGACATCACGGCGCTCAGACGACTGCGCGCGCGCCTGGATCAGGCGCTCGCGGGTATCGGCATTCCTCCCGATAACAGGCCGATCGAGCCGCACATGACGCTGGCGCGGCGCGTTCCGGCCCGGTATTTGACCGCGCTGTCAGAAACGCCCGTGGAACCCGCGGCGTTCCTCGTGCGCCATATTACGCTTATGGAGAGCGCGCGGGGCGACGGGCGGCTCATCTATACGCCGCTGGAGAGGGTCAGCCTCGCCGCGTCGCTGCGCTCGGTCGTAGATCGCCTTGAGGGGCCGTGGGCAGTTTGCCGCGCCGTGGAGGACGACCGGGAGTGCCTGTACCATACCGCGGCGCTACCACCGGGGCTCAAAGAGGGCGATGTGCTGGACGTGGGCCCGGACGGCATCCGCATAAACAATGATGAAACCGAGCGGCGCAGGCTGGACGCACAGCGGTGGCTGAGCCGCTGGAAACAATAATTTGGAGGTTATTTATGTACGTGAGTGTGTGGTCCAATTACTTCTACGGCCTCGGCATGACGCCCGAGGAGAAGATCGACACGATGGCCCGCTGCGGCCTGGGGCACTCGGAGCTGTCCAGCGAGGACGGCGCGGAGCTCCTCGGGCGGGGGGATCCGCTGAAAACCGGACGCGCCTTCCGGGAAATGGCCGACGACTGCGGCGTCCGTATTCCGCAGGGGCATCTCGACCTTGGCGCCGATATCAGCCTGAGGGAGACGGTCGAATCGCTCAAGGCGTGGCTGGACCTCTTCCTGGCCATAGGCGTGCGGGCCTGCGTGCTCCACTACGGGAAAGGGCCCCTCGCAGGCGAAGCGCCCGAGTTGCATATAGAAGAGCGCGCCCGCGCCCTGCGGGAGCTCACCGGACATATCGCGGGGAGCGACGCGTGCATCTGTCTGGAGAATCTCCGCTACCCCCACGACAGCACCTGCGGAGCGCTGCTGTCGCTCATCGAAGCGGCCGGGGGCGAGCATCTTGGAATATGCCTGGACACCGGCCACCTGAACATTGCCGGGGGCGATCCCGCCCGGTTCGTGACCGAAGCCGGGCCGTGGCTGCGCGCGCTCCATATCGCCGATAACGAGGGCGCGGCCGATCAGCATATGCTGCCCTACGGACGCGGCACCGTCCCCTGGGAACCGTTCCTCAAAGCGTTGGGCGCGAGCGGCTACGACGGGCTCTTTAATTTCGAGATACCCGGAGAAACCCATGTGCCCATGGAGATCCGGTTGGCGAAGCTCAGGTATATACTGGAGATGGCCGATTATATGGCCAGGATCGGGGGGTTCCGTCTGGAGCGGTAGGGCGGTGGGAAATCAGGGCATTAAGAAAGCAATATACGTCATTACCGGTGTAATGGCGTCGGGAAAATCTACCGTAGCGGAATTGCTGTCACGTAGCCTTGAAAGGTGCGTGCATCTTCGGGGCGATGTGTTTCGGAAGATGATCGTAACCGGCAGAGAAGATATGTGCGAGAATCCGAGCGCCGAGGCACTGAGTCAGCTCGATATGAGGTATGCGATTGCCGCGAAAGCCGCCATAACGTATTACGAGTACGGGTTTTCGGTTGTCGTACAGGATAATTTTCTCGGTGAAAAGCTTTTATATTTCGTCGAGCTTCTGGGGCGATGTACGAAATATGTGATCGTACTCAATCCCGATCTGGGCGCGATAAAGCAGCGGGAACAAAACAGGGCCAAGAAAGGGTATGTCGGTTTTTCAGCGGAAAGCCTTTACAGGACTTTCCTTAATGAAACCCCGAGAATCGGTCTATGGCTTGATACCTCGAAACTGTCTGCAGAAGAAACGGTCGGTGAAATACGAAAAAGAGCCCATAGCGAAGCGAGGGTTCAATAATCAAATCGATAATCCATCATAAAAGGGCGGCCCGCAGGCCGCCCTCAACCATTTAATAGCGTCAACCGAGATCCACGTCGATCGGCTTGCCCGTATCCATCGACTCGTTGCAGGCAAGCGTGAAGGCCAGCGAGCGCACCGCGTCGGCGTACGGGGAACGGATCGCGGATGCGTCGCCGGTCAGCACCGCGTCGACGAACGTCCGATCGCACCGAACGCCCGCCAGCCCGTCGTCCTCATACACGCGGTGCGCGCCTCCCCCGGCGGCAAGCGTCCCGTCCCCCTTGAACACGAGTCCTTCCCCGCTCTCGCCCGCGTCGGCAAACAGCTTTACCTTGGAGAGTATATAGTGATCCAGCCGCGCGTCCCGCGCTCCGAACGTGATCTTGCTGTCCGACGCCTCCGCGCCCTCGGCATAACAGCCCGTCGCGATCGTCGCGAGCGCGCCGCTCGCAAACCTTACTGCCGTCACCGACACGTCCTCGGTATCGTACCCCTCTACGCCGGTCACAAAGCCGCGCGCTCCCATCGTAAAGACCGTCTCAGGCTCTCCCAGCATATAGCGGATGAGGTCGAACTGATGAATCGTCTGCTCGACGATCTGGCCGCCCGACGTAGCCCGCTTCCTCCACCATTCGACGGCGGGGACACCGCCCACGCGTGTGCAAGAGACCAGTACGGCGGGATGGCTGTCTACAAACTCGCGGGTCGGCTGTACCAGGCTGCTGTATCGGCACTGGAAACCCGACGCGGTTATGACGCCCGCCTTCGCTGCCTCGTCGCGAATGCGCCGCGCCAGATCGAGGTCGAGAGACACCGGCTTTTCGACGAAAAACGGGATACGCCTATCGATGAGCTCCATCTCGATCGCGCCGTGCGCGGTAGGCGGCACGCACACGAACACCATGTCGGGCTTCACGGAGTCCAGCATGTCCCCGTAGCGGACGAAGGCGCTTCCGCCCGCTTTCTGCGCGAAACTCTCAGCCCGCTCGGGTATGAGGTCACAGAAACCGGCCAGCTCGATATCGTCGTAACTGAGGAAATGCTTGAGATGGTAGCCGCCGATGCCTCCGCAGCCGATCATTGCCAATTTTTTCATGACGCTCCTCCTAAAGATTCATAATCACATCCAGCGCTTCGGACGTGGAACGGTACAGGTAATCGGGGGTACGGGGCATAGCCGGGAGCTCCGCCGTCAGACAGCCGTCGTATCCGGCGGCGCGCAGCGACGCGGCTACCCGGTCCCAGCGAATCGAGCCCTCCAGGAGATTCACAAACTGGCCCCGGTATCCGCCGGTCCGCAGGAAATCCTTGACATGGACCCGCACGATGCGCGCGCCCAGTATTTCTATCCAGTACTCGGGAGGCGACAGCACCGCCACATTGCCCGCGTCGAAGTACGCGCCGACGGCCGGGCTTCCCAGCTCGTCGATAAACCGGGCCATTTCCATGGGAGACGTAAAAAATCCGTTCCAAACGTTTTCGAGGCCCACACGCACGCCCGAGTCAGCGATCGTCGCGAGCATGCCGCGCAGCGCCTGCGCCGCGCCCTCCCACGCACGGGCTATCGAAACATCGTCGCCGATGCCCCCCGGAACCGCCAGAATCGCGCCCGCGCCCAGCGCGGCGGCCCACTCCAGTTGGCCCGAAAGTATGCGCTTCGCCATATCCCGTGACGCTTCGTCCGGCGCTCCCAGCGTGCTCCCGTAAAGCGATGTGGAGATCGAGCAAACCGGGAGATTATATTTCTGGGAAAGGTCGCGTATGAGGTCGCACAGATCCCGCCGGGGAGCAAATGACAGGCTGTGCGCCGAATGCCCTTCGCGGTCGACATTAAGCTCGATTGCGTCGAATCCCGCTCTCGACACAGACTCGAACATCGCCTCAAACGATTCTCCGGACGGAACCGACCACGCGTTGATCGCCTTTTTCATAGTGCGCCCTCCTAGACTATACTTGCAATCCCACAGGAACTAGTATACCCTATATATACGATCAAAGGTATAAACTCATTGACTGTAAACATGGACAAACCGACTGCGATGCCGGGGGAATCCAAGCATGAAAATGCAGTCCTACTACAGGCTCGGGGACGTCAAGGAATGCAATGTGTGTGTGGATGACCGCTATCTGACGGTCAACTGCGCCGGAGCCGCCGTGCTTTCGGAGCCATTTACCACGCACAACCGCGCGGGCCGCCGCGATTACTATATGATGGTTATGGCCCGGGGCGCACTCGAGATGTATATTAATGGCGCGCCGCGCGCCATGCGCACGGGCCACATGATCATATATCCCCCCGAAACCCCTTACCGATACGTGAAGCGGGACCCGAGCCTGATGGTATACTACTGGGCGCACTTCACAGGATATGGAGCGGGAGAAATGCTGGACGGCTGCGGTCTTGAAACAGGCCGCCTGTACGAGATCGGGGACGTGGAGACCGTGACCGGCGCGTTCCGGCGTCTCTTTGACCCGTTCCTGTTCCGGGACGGCTGCTTCGAGGAAGTCGCCGCGGCGCGGTTGACGCTGCTGTGCGTACAGCTTCGCCGCGCGCTGGACGGACAGTTACCGGCGGACGAGTCGGGCGCGGCCAATCGTATACGCCGCTCTCTCGAATATATTCACAGCCATTACGCCGAGCCCGTCACCGTCGCGCAGCTGGCCGATATGGAGCACCTGAGCGCCAGCCGGTTCAGCGCGGCCTTCCGCCAGTCCACAGGCGTATCGCCCCGCGCCTATCTTATCGCACTGCGCATCCGCATGGCCGCCGATATGATACGCCGCACCGACCTCGGCTTTAAGCAGATCGCCCGAAACGTGGGCTATGAGGATCCGCTCTATTTCAGCCGCCTTTTCAGGGCGCACACCGGCCTTTCGCCGCGGCGGTATCGGGAGGATTTCGGCGGAGGCTGACCCGGCGCACACAGCGCCGATCGCGGCATAAAGCCCGCCGCCTGTACTACGTATATGGACTACCGAGCGCGTCCCACGCTGTCCCGCGCTATGAGTGCGGGGCTGAGCGTCACCGACCGCAGTGCCGCTTCGGGGTGTTCGATACGCTCCAGCAGCAGACGCACGGCGATCGCGCCCATCTCGCCCGCACGCGTTTCGACGCTGGTAAGAGCCGGAGAGGCGATCGTGCAGTACGGTATATTGTCGCAACCGACCACCGAAACGTCGTCCGGCACCTGCAGGCCCGAATCCGCGAACGCGCGCATCGCGCCCAGCGCGGTCAGGTCGTTTACGCATACATAGCCGGTCGGTCGCTCCGGCATTCCGGCGAACACGCGTGCGCACTGCGCGCCGTTTATGAGCTCGTACACCTGCTCGCGTTCCTCTTCCCTGTCGGGGAGCATCACGTCCTCCTTCCGGCACTCAAGATCGTGGACGCGCAGGCAGTCCCGGTAGCCCTCGAGCATCTCCCGCCTGCTGGAGCGGTCGAGCGGAGCGCCTATGAAGCCGATACGCCGGTGGCCGTGCAGGGCAAGATGCTCCGTGGCGATATACCCGGCCCTGTGGCTGTCGAAATGAACCTGCAGACACCGGCCCGGAACCGTCTGATCCATCGCGACAACCGGGCAGCGATGGCGCAGCGCATCCCCGAGAGCAGACCGATCCGGATTGATGCTGGCCAGCAGCAGACCGTCAACCTGCCGGCTGAGCAGCCCGCGAAGGCTCCGGGCCTCGAGCTCCGGGTTCCGGTAGGCATTGCACAGTATGACCTGATACCCTTCGCGCACCGCGACATCGTATATGCCGCCCAGCAGCATCGCGTAGTACGGATTCGACATATTAGGAACGATAACGCCCAGATCGCCGCTTCTGCGGGTTTTCAGGCTCTTTCCGAGCTGGTTGGGAGTATAGTGAAGTTCCCGGACCGCTTCGAGCACCCGCTCGCGCAGCGCCTGGCTGACAGGGTAGCCGCCGTTGAGCACCCGCGAAACCGTAGCCGTGGATACGCCCGAGCGGCGCGCGACGTCGATTATCGTTGTTTTTTTGCCAGTCAATGGACATGCTCCCGGTTTATCCGCCTTCCCGGCGGATAGTAATCGTTTTCCCCCGTATTATATATGGGACGCCGGGAGGAGTCAATGAATCGGGATGGATCGCGCAGGGCGCGGGCCCTGCACCGGCCAATATCCGAGGACGCCGTAAAGTGACCGGCCGGATATTTACCGGCGCAGACATGGATGATATAATTGTTTTACTTATATTATTTATTATATCGATCGATCGGAAAAGGAGGCCACCATTGAATGATGTAAAAATACTGGCGGATTCGACCTGCGACCTGCCCCGGGAGCTTAAGGAACGTCTGGATATCGGCATCATACCATTATACGTATTATTGGGAGATCAGGCATTCAGGGACGGAGTCGACATCGATCCGGAGCACATCTACGCGCACTTCGAGAGGACACAGCAGACCCCCACCACATCGGCCCCCTCGGTGCAGGATCTGATCGACGCATTCAGGCCCTATGCCCGCGAGGGGCGCGACATCGTCTTTTTCTGCATTTGCTCGGAGATGTCGGCCACATACCAGAACGCGCTGCTGGCAGCCCGGGAGTTTCCGGACGTGACGATACGGGTCGTGGATTCGCGCAGCCTGTCGTCGGGCATCGCGCTGCTGGCGTCCCGCGCCGCGGAGGAAGCGCAGGCCGGACTTTCCGCTCAGGAAATCGCGGAGCGCGCCCAGGCGCGGACCCGGCTCGTGCGCGTCAGCTTCGTGATCGACACGCTCATTTATCTGTACCGGGGCGGACGCTGCTCGCGGCTCCAGCTGATGGGCGCGAACGCGCTCAGTCTCAAGCCCAAGATCGTGCTGCGCGACGGATTAATGGGGCCCGAGGATAAGTACCGGGGCCGTCCCGCGCGGGTGGTCGAGAAGTATACAAGGGACGTACTGCGCGATATCGGCAGCATCGATCCGGCGCGGCTTTTTATCGTACATTCCCGCTGCGGGACCGGCGTCGTCGAGGCGGCCGAGAAGGTGGCTCGCGCAGCCGGGCGATTCCGGGAGATATACGTGTATGGCTGTGGCAGCGTCATCGCCAGCCATTGCGGGCCCGGCACCGTGGGCGTCATGTATATGCTCGCCGAGCCATAACTGTAAACCAAATCGGCAGGCCGGAATAAGGACTGCGCTTCGTTCGTTAAGCGCGGTCCCAATCGGTCTGCCGATCCATTACCTGCTCTTTTATGCTCTCTTTTTTATTAAAACCTAAAAAATCCCGCAAATCGGTTGACAAGAGCGGATTCGGGCTATACAATATATGGCAGTGGTAAAACGTTGAACATATATGGGGGAACTCGGGGGGGAGAAGAGGACTAGTGGCAACCATAAAGGATGTGGCAAAAAAAGCAGGCGTTTCGATTACGCTGGTTTCCCGGTACATCAATGCCCGAAAGGGCGTAGGAGCCGAGTCCGCCAAGCGGATTGCGGCGGCAATCGAGGAGCTGGGCTATCAGCCAAACACGCTGGCCCGGTCGCTGGTGCAGGGACGGACGAGAACCGTCGCGGTGCTCATGGATACGCTGTGCAGTGAGTCCTACTTCCCTTTCATAGAGGGCATAGAGGAAGGTCTGGCCGAATCCGAATACAGCGCTGTTTTCCTATCAGGCTCCACGGTCGCGCTCAAGCAGCGCTATTTTGACGAATTCAGCGTGGGCCGCGTGGACGGTATGATCGTCAGCGGCGCGCTGCCCGTGGAGAGCAGCCAGCACTCGGCCAAGGGCCGCGCGCTGACGCTGGTCGATAACCGGATTCCCGGCCTTGAAGCTGATATCGTATATTTCGACAACCGGCAGGGCGCGTACCTGCTGACGCGGCACATGCTGCGCACACGCCAGTGGGTATGCCATTTCTCGGGCGGAGAGCGTACGCTGGCCGCTTTCGAGCGCGAGCAGGGATATCGGCAGGCAATGGTCGAATCCCAGGGCGAGGACCATGTGCACATCGTAGAGTGCGGCCTCGATAAAAAGGACGGCTTTGACACGATGAAGCGGCTGCTGGGCAAGGATCTGTGTCCGGAAGCCGTGCTTTGCTCGACCGACGAGGTCGCGTTCGGCGTCATGCAGGCGCTCCTTGAGCATGGTAAACGCGTTCCCGAGCATGTTTTCCTAGCGGGTTTTGGCGGCAGTTCCGATCCGCTGGACCCACGGTATCCTACGCTGACCACGGTAGCCCTTCCGATGCACGAAATGGGCAGGGACGCCGCGCAGCTGCTGCTGGCCCGCATCGCAAACCCCGAGCTGCCCATGCAGGTCCGGGAGCATATGCCGCGCCTACTGCTCAAGCGCAGTACGCGAAACTGAACAGATCATCCCGGACATTCGTGCCCCGAAAGCGTCCCTGCAGCCCCAAAAGCGCCGATTTGAGTCAGCAGCATATGGACGGAGTATTCTATTAATGCTATAATGATCATAATGAAAAGCCGCCCCCGGTGGGCAGTATTGAAACGGCGGGATGCTCGCATGGATATGCTATACACAAAGAAGGATTACGAGGATGTCGTCAGACAGCTCAGGCGGATATGGCTGCTGATACTTGTCATAGCGGCAGTCTGCATAGCCGTATGGATCGTGCTGGCCTGCAATCAGGACAAGGAGACGCGCATTGCCTGGCCGGGCTATGTGGCCTCCGGAGTATGCTCAGCTGCCATCGTGTTCATCTATGGCCTGTTCGGATCCCGCGTCAACGCCTACCGCAGATTCCTCAGGGATGTGGATCAGGGACTGGAGCGCGAGGCGTCCGGCGTTGTCACCCGGATCGAGGAAACACCCGCCGAATCCAGCAATCTTCAGTATCTGAACATTCATCTGATGCCCGACGACACGTCCGATCCGACGCCTTCCGAGCGTCTGCTCCGATACGATCCGGTGAAATCGCCAGTACCCTTCAAAGAGGGGCAGCGGGTACGCCTTGTTCTCTTCGGAAACTACATCAAGGGATACGAGTTGCTGTAACCGCGTTCCAAAAAGGAGAGAAACCAATTGAAAATCAAACAGCCCGGGCCGGTCATGGTTTGCGTCACACGGCAAAAGGCCTGTCAGCGGCTTATAAAGCATGGCGCGCAGCTGGCCGCAGCGCGGGACATGCCCCTAACGGTAGTCCATGTGGCCAGGAACGGCGAGGATCTGCTGGGCAACGTCGACGAGGGCGCGGCGCTTGATTTTCTTTTTGGCATAGCGAAAACCTACGGCGCGGATATGGTGATGCTGCGCAGCGACGACGTCGCGAAGACGCTGTGCCAGTACGCGAGCGCCCACAACGCGTCTGTGGTCGTGCTGGGCGAAACACGCGAAGGTCATACGGCCGTCAAAGGGCTCATGCGCCGCCTCAATACGCGGATACCCGGACTCGAGATCGAGGTCGTGGTGTCCTGACGGACTGCAAACCGCCAAGGTGCGGGTCTTTTTTTGTCATGTATTTTCCATACCCCTCAAATTCCAAATAATACAACGCAATACCGGTTCATTCGGCGCGCATCCTAATTGCAATATCATTTTCGCGCTGCAGACCGCGGTCATCTCTGGTTGCGTCTCA
>JAAYXU010000163.1 GCA_012515725.1 Clostridiales bacterium
CCGCGGCGGTAAGCGCCTATAAGGCGCGCGGACTCCAGAATCACGCCCATCGGCGTCCACCGCGTCTCGAAAGTGTGCGACGCAGTGTCGTATATGAGCTCCAGATCCTTGTAGTTCGCATATATCCGGCTGCTTTTCTGCATGACGTAAACCTCCAGTTATAATAGCGTGCGTATACAGCTATACATTCGATGGACCCCGCGTAAATCCTGCATTCCGCGGCGCGCGAAAAAACCCGGAGGCCTTTGCGGCTTCCGGGCGAATTTTCCGGGTCTGTTTAGACTTGGGGAAGATCGGCAAGTCCCCGGGCTAGCTTCTCATCGGAGAAGGGTACGTCCTTTATGAGTCCGCTCTGGTACGCGTCGTAGGCGGCCATATCGAAGAACCCGTGTCCCGACAGGTTGAAAAGGATCGTCTTTTCCTGCCCTGTGTGCTTGCACTGCTCGGCTTCCTCTATTGCCGCCAGTATCGCGTGCCCCGACTCGGGAGCCGGAAGAATACCCTCGGTATGGGCAAAGAGCGTCGCGGCTTTGAACACGTCGGTCTGATGGACAGCCTTAGCCCCAATGAACCCGTCGTAACACAACTGGCTCAGGAGCGCCGAATCTCCATGATAGCGCAATCCTCCGGCATGTATGCCGTCGGGCACGAAATTGTGACCCAGCGTATACATATTAATTATTGGCGTCATCATTCCCGTGTCGCCGTAGTCGTAGGCGAATTTTCCCCGCGTGAGGGTCGGACAGGCAGAGGGCTCCACCGCGATGAACTCGGTATCGCGCTTTCCTTCCAGTCTATCCTTGAGGAACGGGAACGCGATACCGCAAAAATTGGACCCGCCGCCGCAGCAGCCGATGACGACGTCTGGATACTCATCGATGAGCCCGAACTGCGTTATGGCTTCCTGCCCGATAATGGTCTGATGCAGCATGACATGATTGAGCACGCTGCCCAGCGCATAGTTAGTATTGCTGTGGCCGATTGCATCCTCGACTGCCTCGGTGATAGCGATGCCCAGCGTTCCGGGATTGTCCGGATCGGTCTTGCGCACATGACGGCCGGCAGCCGTGTTCTCGCTGGGGCTTGAGAATACCTGCGCTCCATATGTCAGCATGAACAGCTTGCGGTAGGGCTTCTGCTGGGCGCTGACCTTGACCATGTATACGGTACAGTCCAAGCCGAAAGACTTACAGGCGATGGAAAGCGCCGCACCCCACTGTCCGGCGCCGGTCTCGGTGGTTATGCGCCGGATTCCAGCGGCTTTATTGTAATAGACCTGCGGGATGGCTGTGTTGAGCTTATGGCTGCCCGAAGGCGTCGCGCCTTCGTACTTAAAGTAGATCCTCGCGGGCGTATTGAGCGCGTCCTCCAGACGGTACGCGCGGATGAGCGGCGTAGCCCGGTAGGTCTTGTATATATCCATGACCTCTTCGGGAATCTCGATATAACGCTCCATGGACATTTCCTGCTCGATGAGTGCAGGCGGGAAAATCGGCAGAAAATCCTCTGCGACAGCGGGTTTCTTAGTCTGTGGGTTCAGTGGAGGCGCCAGTTTGTTA
>JAAYXU010000164.1 GCA_012515725.1 Clostridiales bacterium
CCGAGTCCGCGCCCGGATCGTTCTTGTGTTACTTTTAATGGGATTTATCGCGGGGCTGCGCATAGCGCCCGCGCGGGCGGACGCCCCGGAGCGCATCATCATAATCAATACGTCGGGCAACACGCTGACGCTGTACGAAAACGGGCAATTAGCAAAAAAATATATCGTAGCCTCGGGACGCCACAGCAGTCCGACGCCCACCGGAATATACAAAATTGTGAGCAAATCGAGAAACTGGGGCTCGGGCTTCGGCTCGCGGTTCATGCGTATCAACGTACCATGGGGCCTCTATGGAATACACGGCACCAACAGACCGGGGCTCATTGGCTCCGATGTTTCGGCGGGATGCATCCGTATGCGAAACACTGACGTGGAGGATCTCTACAAGAGGGTTGAGGTGGGAACACCGGTTCTAATTGAGGCCTCACCCTACGGTTTTCTTGATTTCTGGCTGACGACGCTGGGTCCGGGAGACCGGTGCGCGGCGGTAATGGAGGTACAAAAGAGGCTCAACAACCTGGGCTACGACACCGGAACGCCCGACGGCATATTCGGGGATCGCACCAAGGCGGCGTTGCTGCGGTTTAAGAGGGACCGCGGGCTTGCGTACACGCACTATGTTGACCAGGCGACATACCGCGCGCTGGGTATCATGCTGTTTGAATAACCTATGAAAGCAGAGCCTCCGTTTTCTAGGCGGAGGCTCTTACCTTCTCCATTTCTTAAAGAATGCGATCATCCTTCAGGGTAGGTGCCGCAATGTAAGCGAAACCAACTCCGACACGCTTATTTTTCCGATATTGGCGATAGTGGTGTCGAGCATACCGCCAATAGGCTCTGTCCAGCGCGGAGGAATGGCCTTTTCACCGAACATCATGCCGATTACCGAGCCGACCGTCGCTCCGTTGCAGTCGGTATCGAAACCTGCTTCCACCGCCATTGAGATCGATCGACCGTAATCACCGCCGCCATAAAGGAGCGCTGCGGCGACGATCATCGCGTTGGAAAGCGTATGGCACCAGTGGTGCGGCAGACGCTCGTCGAAGCGCTGGTGAATTCGCCCGATGCACTCGGCAGCCGGAACACCCTGCCCGTGCCATCCGATCACTTCGCGTACACACTCGGTCAGCCGGGATCTTTCAGGTATCTCGGCAAGTCCCGCCTCGATAGCCCGCGGTATGTCGTCGCAAACGACCGCGGCGGCCAGCATCGCCGCGACGAACATCTCGCCGTATATACCGTTTTTAATGTGGGAGATCGAAGCGTCCCGCCATGCCATGTCAGCCGCGGTTTCGGGGTCGCCGGGATTGATATAGCCGAAGTAGTCGCCCCGAATCTGCGCTCCGATCCATTCCCTGAACGGATTTTTCCATATGGCAGAGGAAGGAGGCGCGATCCCGCTCTCTATGTTCGCATAGGCGACCATTTCCGCAGTGCAGTACCATCGTCTCGTCTGGGAGTCGATCCACGCCCGCGCCACATCCGCTGGCGTAAAGTCCCTCCCGTAGACTCCGACGATACACCTGGCAGCCATTACCGTATAGTTCGTGTCATCGTCGACCGGCGCGCAGTCCTGTACGTTCCCAATCCAGCAGCGCTTTTTGTAGACCTCCGGGGCGATGCCTAAGAGTTCCGGAAGCTCCGGATCTTCCTCAAAATACCGGCTGAGCGGCTCGTTGTTCGTTTTCCTGCAGATCGTTTGGATCTGGCTGCGCGTATAGCCTTCTACGGGTTTCCCCAGAAGACACCCGCAGATGCGGCCCAGCCATGCTCCG
>JAAYXU010000165.1 GCA_012515725.1 Clostridiales bacterium
ATCTCGGAACGAGCTGACGAATGCTGGTATAACAGTAGAACTGTTTGCCCTGTTCACAGCTATGGCACATCGTAAGAAGCGTTATGAGAAATAAAAATATGGACATTACGCGGTACTATTGAGTAGCATATGAGAGATTTGTATGAATACTACTTGATCCCTACTCAGGAGTACTGAGGATGCATTTTCCCCCGATAATTAACCCCGCCTGTTGACATTTTCGATGGTTTCACACGCCATCTCTCAGTCGAGTCGGTCTGTGTAGAAGCGATACTTATCCAGATAGTCCTCGTACCGTATGAGCAGGTCCCGTTCCTGTGGGTCACGTACTTCCATACGGCTGTACACATGATTCACGCGCTCAATCATCTCCGCAAAGCTATCGCCCTCGACGATGAAATACCCGGCGCGCGCCGTCGCGTCCTCGATGGGGGAGATTATGTCGCCTTCGCGGACCGCAAAATACGCATCATGGACGCGGGGTAGGGATTTGATCCTGCCGACCGGAGTAATCCGCGCGACGCGGCCCGGATGGCAGAAGAAGAGCTGTGTGGATACGAACTTCCGGTTGTCCTGGAGGCTGTACCGCCTGAGCCCGGCCGCATCGCAGGTTCCGGTCTTCACATAGTCGATTAGCATGCCCAGCGGGTCCAGCCCTGTAATGATGGGCAGCGTGATATCCTCGTACGCTCCGCCGATGCGCATCGCGATTTCGTTAACCATGATTCCTTGCCGTCCGATCAGGTACTGAAAGTATAGCGGGCCGCTTCGTATGCCCAGCGCACTTACGATGGACTCCGTCACTTGGTATATGCTGTCCCGGTACGTGCGCATGTGCACCGATGGGAAATGATGGCACAGGCAGATGCCGATATGCTCGCCACGGGCCATGGTCACGCGGTCCACGACCGAAAGAACTGTCGCGCGCCCTTCATCCGCCCAGCCGTTCACGGTGATCTCGTCGTTCTCATAATACGCCTCGAGGAGCGCGCGCTCCTCCCTCGAATACGACAGTGTGTCCCGTATGCGGCTGCGGACGCCTGCGGGACCCTCAACGCGGAACACGCCCCGCTGTCCCTGGCTGTCCACAGGCTTGAGAACGGCGGGAAAAGGGAAGCCCTTAATCTCGCTATCCAAAAAATCGGCGGACAGCAGGCGGTAGGGGAGGGTAGGTATCCCGTTCCGGGTGAAGAGCTCCTTCATGACACGCTTGTTGGTTACCGCCAGCGCGGTCGGGCTGTCGATGTAGAACGGCAGCCCGAGCAATTCAGCGGTAGCCGCAGCCGTCATCACCGGCTGATCGGTGCCGGTCGTGACGATGCCCTCGACGGCATATTTCCGGGCCGCACGTATGACTGCCAGAGTGTCGAACGTGCTGATCGGCAGATGAATATCAGCGTATGTCCGGCCAGGGCAGTCGTACAGATAATCGACCAGTATAATTTCATCGTTCTGTTCCCTAAGCCTGCGGAGCAGGTTGAGCTGGCAACCGCCGCCGCCCAGCACCATGATTCTCAATGCTGGTTTCTCCCTTCCAGTACGCGTGCGATTTCGTAGCAGTCTCCCCGTCTTCGGAAGCGATTCAGCCATCGAAGCGGTGCGTAGTAAATGAATATGCGCGCAAGAAGGAGCGCGAGCCTGCGCAGGCTGTACTGGGTCGGCGCGCAGCGTGCGCTATCGATCGGGATATTGCCCACGCTGCGGGTATGCCGCAGTATCTCCATCGACAGATAGACAAACCGTGTGTCGGCCCGGATCACCCGATCCGCAATTTCCCGCCTAAGGATTCGAAAACTGCTGACCCGTATACCGGGCGGGAGCGGCG
>JAAYXU010000166.1 GCA_012515725.1 Clostridiales bacterium
AACAATCCGCAACGGCGGCAGGTAGGTACCGCGAAGCGAGCGCCATTCCAGACGGAGTGGCGTTTTTTAGTGCGAAGTCCGCTCATGCCGACTTCACGCAGCGCTACGCAGAATTGCCAATAAAAAGCTTGCCGTGCGCCCCCAAATCCTCTATCATAGAGAGCATCAATGAAGGAGGCCGCACAATGCGCGAACTGCCCGTCAGCCGTATCGAGGAAGCTGTCCGGGAGCTTTTTCTGGACTGCTGCCGCCGTCCCGACCCCGCGCTGCCAGGGCTCATTGGCGAAGCGCTGGCGCGGGAGAGTTCCCCAATGGGCAGGGAGGTGCTATCCCAGCTTCTTGACAATATCGATGCCGCCGCCCGCACCGGCCTGCCGCTTTGCCAGGATACCGGTATGGCCGTCGTATTTCTGGACGCGGGCCAGGACGTGCACTTTACCGGCGGGAGCCTGGAGGACGCCGTGAACGCCGGAGTCCGCCGGGCCTATCGGGAAGGCTTTTTCCGTAAATCGGTGCTGTCGCCGCTTGCGCGGGAGAATACAGGCGACAACACGCCCGCAGTCATCCACACGCGCATCGTACCCGGAGACGCGGTACGGCTCCGGGTTGCGCCGAAGGGCTTTGGCAGCGAGAACATGAGCCGCGTCGCGATGCTGACCCCGTCGGCCGGACGGGAGGGCGTTCTCGCGTTCATCGTGGACGCAGTCCGCCGCGCGGGCTCGAATCCCTGCCCGCCGGTCGTGGTGGGCGCGGCCGTGGGCGGAACATTCGAGCAATGCGCGATGATGGCTAAGGAAGCGCTGCTGCGTCCGCTGGGCAGGCCGTCCGATGATCCGGAGCTGGCCGCGATCGAGCGTGAGCTGCTCACGCGAATCAACGCGCTGGGCATCGGGCCTATGGGCTTTGGCGGGGACACGACAGCGCTGGCCGTGCATATCGCCTCCGCGCCCACGCATATCGCCGGGCTCCCTGCGGCCGTCAATATACAGTGTCACTGCGTCCGTCACGGCGAGACACTGCTGTGAGGAGGATTGCGATGCTTCACCGCCTGACCACTCCCCTGTCCCCGGCCCAAGTATCCGCGCTCACCGCGGGAGATACGGTGTTGCTCTCGGGCGTGCTGCATACCGGACGCGACGCGGCCCACAAGCGGATAGCCGAGCTTCTCACGGCGGGCGAGCCGCCGCCCTTTGATATGAGGGGCGCGGCGATTTATTACACCGGGCCCTGCCCCGCGCCGCGGGGGTTTCCTATCGGCAGCTGCGGACCCACGACCAGTGGACGGATGGACGCGTATACGCCGCTGCTGCTTCAGGCCGGGCTGACGGTCATGATCGGCAAGGGAGGGCGCGATCCGCAGGTCGTAGAGGCGATGGTTCGGCACGGAGCGGTCTATCTGGCGGCCACGGGCGGAGCGGGCGCGCTTCTGGCCGGGTGCGTGCGCAGCAGCCGCGTACTGGCTTTTCCCGAGCTGGGCGCGGAGGCGGTCTACCGTCTGGAGGTCTCGGATATGCCCCTCATCGTCGCGATAGACAGCCGCGGCAGAGACCTTTACGCGGAGGGGCAGGGCCGCTACGCCCGGGATTGCGGCGCGTAGGGGCTTGCTCGCGCCGCTCCTCTGAGCGAATCGAATAAATGAGCTTAAACTGAGTATTTGTTCTTTACTTATTCGGAGGATATTCCGGGACGTCGCCCTGCCACAGGCGCAAAACAATTGACACGGGCGCGCTGGTGTGGGTATAATACAGCATATCATTCGGAGGAAAAACATGAATTTACTGGACAGATTTTTAAGCCGGACGGCTTTTGATTCCATGACGGATTTCCGGGAGAATTATCGGATCCGCGTCCCCGAGCGTTTCAATTTCGCGTTCGACGTGGCCGACGAGATGGCTCGCCTGGCTCCCGACCAGAGGGCGCTCGTGTGGGCCAATCCCGAAGGAGAAGAGCGCGTTTTTACATTCGGACAGATCAAATACTGGTCGGATAAGACCGCGAACTACCTGAAGGGCCTCGGCGTACGCAAGGGCGACGCGGTCATGGTCATACTCAAGAGGCACTATGAGTTCTGGTTTGCGATACTGGCCCTGCACAAGCTGGGAGCGGTCACGGTACCGGCCACGCACCTTTTAACCCGGAAAGACATAATCTACCGCAACAACGCGGCCGGCATATCGATGATAATATGCACAGGAGACGGCACAGTCTCTCAGTCTGTATCGGACAGCCTCGGAGAGTCGCCCACCGTCCGGGAGATCGTATATGTGGGAGAGGACACTCCCTCCGGCTGGCGCGATTTTCGTGCGGGCGTCGAGGCGGCCGACCCGCATTTCGAGCGCCCGACGGGGGCGGAGGCCTGCGAAAACAGCGATCCAAGCCTTATGTACTTTACGTCGGGTACCGCCGCCATGCCCAAAATGGTCCTGCACAGCATGACCTATCCGCTTGGCCATATCGCTACCGCAAAATACTGGCAAAACTGCGCCGACGGAGGGCTCCATCTCACGGTGGCCGACACCGGGTGGGGCAAGGCCGTATGGGGCAAAATAT
>JAAYXU010000167.1 GCA_012515725.1 Clostridiales bacterium
AGGTGGTGGCCGCGCTGGAGCAGGAGCTCAAACGCGACCGCACGCGCAGCAACGTGCTGGGCATGACAGCGCTGGGACTGGTCGAGATGACCCGTAAAAAGGTAAGGCAACGGGTGTGTACGCTCACGCATATTCCATGCGCTTACTGCGGCGGATCGGGCAGCGTGCTGTCGGCCGAGTCGGTGGCGCTCAATGTGCTCTCCGAGCTGCGACGCGCCCGGCGAAGCAACAAGCCCCAGCGCTACGAAATATGGGTTCATCCCGAGGTCGCCAGCTGGCTGGAGACCGAGGGCGCGCTGGGAGACAGCGTAACCGTACACCGGAGCCGGGGAGGCCATATCGAGCACTTTCAGGTCAAGCCGGTGTTATAATATTCGTATCGGGAGGAGTATACCAATGATCAGACTGGGAGTATGTACGGCGGCGGACAATATCGACAGGGCGGCGCGTGGCGGCTGCGACTATATCGAGCTGGGGTTTGCCGCGGTGGCCGACATGACCGAGGCCGAGTACGGCCGGGCGCTGTCCCTCGTCCGGAACGGCTCCATAGGCGTGGAAGCGATGAATGGTTTCATACCGGGACGCTACCGCATCACAGGGCCTGAGGCCGACATCGCGCCCATACAGGAGTTTCTCAGGGGCGGACTTGCCCGCGCGCGGGAAATGGGAGTCAAGGTAATCGTGTTCGGAAGCAGCGGCGCGCGTAAAATGCCCGAGGGCTTTACCGATAAGGCGAAGGCCGAGGAGCAGTGCGCGCAGTTCCTTCGCATGGCAGGGCCGATGGCCGAGTCCTTCGGAATGCGTATCGCGATAGAGCCACTCTGCTACCGGGAGGATAATGTCATCAATACCGTATCCGACGCCGTGCGGTTGGCCCGCAATGTGAGTCTTCCAAGCGTAGGCGTTCTCGCCGACTACTACCATATGCTCTACAATAAAGAGGGCGTCGGCGGCATCGCCGAAGCCGGAGCGCTGCTGTGGCACTGCCATATAGCCCGGGGTGATACGCGGACTGTTCCCGCGCGCGGGGACGGCGAGGACTACAAGGCGTTCTTTGACGCGCTGCGAGCGATCGGCTACAACGGCCGGGTCAGCGTTGAGGGCCGTATCAACGATTTCGATGCGGAGATCGGACCGGGCATCGCGCTCATGCGCGAGCTGTGCGGATGAATTCGGTCGCACACATAATATGGGACTGGAACGGCACGCTGCTCAAGGATGCTGAGCTGGGCCGGAGCATCATGAACGGCATGTTGGCGCGGCGGCAGCTACCGCTCATCACAAGGGAGCGGTACCGCGAGATACTGACGTTTCCGATCATCGAATACTACCGGATGGCGGGAATAAATCTTGAGCGGGAATCCTTCGACGCGCTGGCCGTGGAATATGTGGCCGCCTATGAGGCAGGCTGGCGGGCGTGCGAGCTGGAGCCAGGTGTGGAGGACGTGGTGCTGCGCGCCGCCGACTCTGGTATAACGCAGTCTATCCTATCGGCCAATCGCCACGATCGCCTGCTGGAGCAGCTGCGCTATTATGGACTGACCGATTATTTTATGAGGATAGAGGGCATTTCCGACGATCTGGCGTACGGAAAGGAGCACCTGGCCCAGGGGCATATGGCTTCGCTTGGCGTTTCAGCCGATAGCGCGGTCTATATCGGCGATACGCTGCACGACGCGCAGTCCGCGCAGGCTATAGGCTGCCGCTGCGTTCTGGTGAGCTGGGGCCACCAGTCCGAGGCACGGCTGGCCGCCGCGGGAGTGCCGATCTGCCGTCAGCCCGGGGAGCTTATACCGCTTCTGGGGCTGTAAACGAAAATCAGCAAGCATAAAAGACACCCCGGCCGGGACAGCCCGGACCGGGGTGTTTTCTTTAGGTTTTGTTGTAGTTTATTACGCGGCGAACCACTGGGTGATGTAGTAAGCTCCCTTGCTCTCGTTCCACACGATACCGATACCGATGCGGGTGAAGGACGAGTTAAGAATATTGGCTCTATGTCCTTCGGAGTTCATGAGCGCAGCCTGAGCCTTCTCCACATTGTTGTAGAGGGCGATGTTCTCGCCGGCGGTCCGGTAGGATACACCGGAGGCCTGTATACGGGCCGAGAAAGATCCGTAGTTCGGCGACGTATGGGAGAAGTAGTTGCTGGCGGACATATCCTGGCTGTGCTTGAGCGCGCCGGCGCGGAGTCCCGCGTCGAAACGAAGCGCGGGCAGGCCGTTGGCGGCCCGATCCTCATTGACAAGGCTGATCATCTGCTGCTCGAGTGCGGACATATTGCCTGCGGGCGGCGCAGTTGGAGCCTTTGTGGGCGCGGCAGTCGGCGCAGCGGTGGGCGCCGGAGTCGGAGCCTTCGTGGGCGCAGCGGTCGGCGCGGCGGTGGGCGCCGGAGTCGGAGCCTTCGTGGGCGCAGCGGTTGGCGCGGCGGTGGGCGCCGGAGTCGGAGCCTTCGTAGGCGCGGCGGTCGGGGCGGGCTTGCCGCACAGGTACTTGTTGAGCATAGCGCGCAGATCGTCGAGCGTCATGCCTTTTATCGACCGCAGATTATCCATATACTTGCCAAGGCTTGTCCCGTTTATGGTGCATTCCCGCTGAATCTGTATTTTACCACAATCGATATTACGGGAACCTGCCGCCATGGCGCTGCCCAGGGGGAGAGCCATCATCAGCAGCGTAAGAATCAGAATCGTCGTTGCTTTCCGTTTCAAATTAATTCCTCCTCAATCTAGTAGTCAGTCGGGTTAGTCGAAAACAGGTTCGTATTATGCGATACCGCTTTTGTCGCCCGCCGTGTTCCTTATCATACAGGCCA
>JAAYXU010000168.1 GCA_012515725.1 Clostridiales bacterium
ACCGAGCGGGCCGAGCCCGCCGCGCGCGTACCCGTGGGCGTGCTCAGTAGCGCGTCCGACGCTGAGCTGGAGGCCACACAGGCCGCGCTGTTTGCGCGGATGTACGGCGCGACGGCCGCGCTAAGAGAGCGCTTCAAGCGCAACGACCTCTTTTTTCAGCAGCGTCACTGGGAGCTCACTGGCCGCAGGGACGAGGCCACGCGCGCGGGACTCACGCCGGTTACGCCGATTTTATTCTCCACGATCGACAGCCTGCACGCCGATATCATGGACGCCTATCCCGATGTGGTGGTGCTCGGAGAGACCGTCGACGACGCGCAAAAGGCCGCCGTGATGACCGATCTTCTCGGCTATATCCGCAGCCGCCGCCGTTATCGGCGCGTCTGGCGCGACTGGTCGCTGTCGCTGCTCGTGCACGGTACTGCGGTACAGGAGGTCTACTGGGACAAGACGCTGCTGGGCGGTCTGGGCGACATAAACGTGCAGCACCTGAGCGTGCGCAATTTCCTCTGGGATCCGATCGTCGAGGACATTGAGGATTCCGAGGCGGTATTCAAGATCTGCTTCAAGCCCGCCCAGTGGGTGGCGGACCGATACCCGGACGCCCCCGCTTCGTCCGCGGGCCCCTACGGGCGCGAAGCGTTCTATAACGACGTGCGCTTCGCCGATCCCTCCGAGCGGCCGGTCATGATCACCGAGATGTGGTGGAAGCAGTTTGTAAGCCCGGGCAATGGCCTTGTGCCGCAGCCCGCCGTATATATGGCAAGGTTTGCGGGCGGCCGCCTGCTCGAGCGGTTTACAGGCGAGACGGTGTATGCCCACGGTCGGTATCCGTTCGTCGTGACAAGTCTGGTCCCCGTAGAGGGGCAGGCGTGGGGGCTCGGGATTCCCGATCTCTACGGTGACATGCAGAGCACCGTGGATCGCCTTGACCAGATACTGCTTGAAAACGCGGAGCTTTCGAGCCGGGTCAAGCTGCTCGTCAACCACTCGGCGCAGATAGACGAAAACGAGCTCTCAGACTGGAGCGCGTCGCTCATACATGGTGAGCGTGTGGACGAGGGGGCGGTGCGATGGTTCCAGCCCAAACCGCTTTCGCCCCATACGATGGCGCTCATGCAGGCCAAGATGAGCGCGCTAAAGGAGGAGTCCGGACAGAACGCGTTCGTGCGCGGCGAGGGCGGAAAAGCGGTCACCGCGGCCAGCGCGATCATGGCGCTGCAGGAAGCCGGAAGCAAGCGCAGCCGCAACATAATCAGCAAGCTCTATGACGCGGCGGCAGACGTCGCCGACATGATGCTCCGGCTCATCGCCGAGGGGTATACCGAGCGGCGCACGTTCCTAATCGCCGGGGACGCGGCGCAGCGGACGGTCAGCGCCGCCGACACCCGCCGCGCCGACAAAGACGCGGAGCCCATCGAGTTCAGCGTATCGGTGCACGTGGAAAAGCAGGTGCCATACCGGGCGGTATACCACGACGAGCGTATCATGCAGCTCGTGGGCATGGGCGCTATCAGCCCGCGCGCGGCCGTGGAGCTCATGGACTTCGACCGCAAGGACGAGGTGCTGTCGGCCATAGAGCGCGACGACGAGCGGCAAAGCATTATTGCCGGGCTCATACGGCAGAACGTGCAACAGCGGGCCGCGCTTGGGCAGCCGATACCCGCCCTAGGCGTGGCCGGAGCGGCTGAGCGGGCCGGGCGCGGCGCGGCCGCGGAGGAGGGCATATAACAAAGACAACGCGGAGAGGCGCGGAAAGGAGCAATCACGATGGAGGAACAGGTATTGGTCGCAGGGGGAGAAAAGACCCCCGACGCCGCTGCGGCGGCAGTGGGGCCCGACGACGGGGCCCAGGACGCTGTGGAGGCCTCGGAACTGCTGACGCAGGCCGCCGGGAGCCGGAACGAAGACGGGAACGCCGCGGCGAGCGGCGGTGAGGAAGCGGGCAAGCGGCACGACGCGGACGGCAGCCAGGCGGCCATCGACCGCGCTTTGGGCGAGCGGCTGCGCCGGGAGCGCCGCAAATGGGAGCAGCAGCATATGGACGAGCTGGGTTTCGCGCGGAGCATGGCCCGGCTTCATCCGGGCCGCGGATACGACGACATACTGCGCGCGAGCGCGGGAGGGGAGAGCCGGGCGATTCCAAATAGTCCGCCCGAGGCCGCGGCAGGCGCGGCGAATTCGCTGGCTGCGCTGATCGTCCGGGAGACCGAGGAGGTACAGGCGCAGCATCCTGAATTCGACCCCCGGGAGTTCATACAAGATAACCCCGAGGGAGTCGCAAAAATGCGCTCGGGGTACTCGCTGCGCGACGCATATGTGCTAACCCGGCTGCCGCAGATACTGGCCGACAGCCGACAGCAGGGGGAGACGCTCGCCGCAAGCCGCATACGCGCCCGGAACGCGCGGGTAC
>JAAYXU010000169.1 GCA_012515725.1 Clostridiales bacterium
ATGCTGGGCCGCCGCGACACGATGCGCTACGGCGCGATACCCGCCGTCATATACACAAAGCCCGAGGTCGCCTGCGTGGGCGTCACCCCGTCGGAGGCCGCGTCGGGCGAATCAGACGCCGAGATCGTCGACCTTCCGTTCCAGTACTCCGGCCGCTACGTGGCAGAGGTGGAGCGGGGCGACGGACTGGCGCGGGTGCTCTTCGAGCGCAAGACCGGCCAGCTCATCGGCGTGCACCTCTATGGCAGCTATGCCTCGGAGATCATCTGGGGCGCGGCAGCCCTCATCGAGGGGGAATACAGGGCCGCCGACATACGCGAGATCGTATTTCCCCATCCGACCGTTTCGGAGATACTCAGGGAGGCGGCCTGGGCGAGCAAGCTCTGACCCCGGCCGGGTTTTATTGTTCTAGGCGGGACAGTTCCCGCAGGAAGGAGAAGCATTATGCCCCGTTCCCAAACCATCGATCCAGGCATACTAACAGACAAGGGATTTCTGGAAATGCCGCGCATTCCCGTCATGGCCTACGACAGGCCCATCTCCGAGGAGCGGGCCCAGAAGGGAGACGCGGCCCTCATAGGCATGTTCTCGGATATGGCCATTATCCGGGAATTCGAAGGAATGCTCAACGCCATCAAGCGCGAGGGCGCGTACCGTGGTATGGCCTATAACCATCCGGGACCCGCGCACCTGTCGCTGGGACAGGAGGCTTCGGCGGTGGGCCAGGCCTATGCGCTGACGCCCGACGACTTCATATTCGGCTCGCATCGCAGCCACGGCGAGATACTCGCCAAAGGTCTTTCGGCCATCGCGAAGATGGACGACGACACGCTCATGCGCGTCATGCGCTCGTGCCTGGACGGGGCCATACTTAGGGTCGTGGAAAAAGCCGCGCGCTATGATTCGGTCAAAGAGCTGGCGACGGCATTCCTCCTCTACGGCACGCTCTCGGAGATATTCGCCCGTGAGACGGGCTTTCACAGGGGCCTGGGCGGCTCGATGCACGCGTTCTTCGTCCCCTTTGGCGTCTACCCCAACAACGCGATCGTGGGCGGCAGCGGCGACATCGCGACCGGCGCGGCGCTCTTTAAGCGGGTCAACCGTACCCCGGGCATCGTCGTATCGAACCTGGGCGACGGCTCGCTGGGCTGCGGCCCTGTATGGGAGGCGATGAACTTCGCGGCGATGGATCAGTACCGCGAGCTGTGGGACGAGAGCCACCGCGGCGGTCTGCCGATCCTGTTTAACTTCTTCAACAACAGCTACGGCATGGGCGGCCAGACGCGCGGCGAGACGATGGGCTATCGCGAGGTGGCCCGCGTGGCCGCCGGTATGAGCCCCGACGGACTACACGCCGAGCGCGTGAACGGCTTTAATCCGCTGGCGGTGGCCGACGCGGTCGCCCGCAAGAAGGCGCTGCTCCTTGAGGGGAAGGGCCCGACGCTTCTCGACGTCGTCACATACCGCTTCTGCGGCCACTCTCCGTCCGACGCGTCCAGCTACCGCACGCCCGAGGAGATTGCCGCCTGGCAGGCCGTGGATCCTATGATCACATACCGCGCGGCGCTCGTCGAGGCGGGCGTCGCGGCCGAAGGCGCGTTCGAGGAGCTGCTCGAGAGGGCGGCGGTCGCCGTGACGGCCGCCGTGAAGCTTGCCATCGACGACAGCGTGTCGCCCCGCATGAACCTGACCGCAAACCCCGACGCCATCGCGGACCTCATGTTTTCGGGCGAGCGCATCCCGTCGATGGCCCCCAAGCGCAGAGCCGAAACTCTGGTCGCCCGCGGCGAGGATCCCCGCAGCCAGATGATCGCCAAAAGGCAGCGCTTCGCGTTCGACGAGAAGGGAGCGCCGTACAGCAAGAACCGCCTCTTCCAGCTTCGCGACGGCATATTCGAGGCCGTCCGCGACAAGTTCTACGAGGACGCTACGCTCATCGCCTACGGCGAGGACAACCGCGACTGGGGCGGCGCGTTCGCCGTCTATCGCGGCCTTACCGAGATGCTCCCATACCACCGCTTCTTCAATTCCCCTATCAGCGAGGGCGCGATCGTGGGAAGCGCGGTGGGCTACGCGATGGCCGGAGGCCGCGCGCTGGTAGAGCTTATGTACTGCGATTTCCTGGGCCGTGCGGGCGACGAGATATTCAACCAGATGGCCAAGTGGCAGGCGATGTCGGCGGGCATACTCAAAATGCCGGTCGTGCTGCGGGTATCGGTGGGCAGCAAGTACGGTGCGCAGCACAGCCAGGACTGGTCCGCGCTGGTCGCTCACATCCCCGGGCTCAAGGCCGTGTTCCCGGCCACGCCCTACGACGCGAAGGGCCTCATGAACGCGGCGCTTTCGGGCAGCGACCCGGTAGTGTTCTTTGAGAGCCAGCGCATATACGACGTGGGCGAGCAGTTCCACGAGGGCGGCGTGCCCGAGGGCTACTACGAGATACCGATAGGACTGCCCGATGTGAAGCGCGCCGGAACCGACATTACGATCCTTTCGATCGGCGCGACGCTGTACCGCGTCATCGAGGCCGCCGATATACTGCGCGACAAATACGGGCTGTCCGCTGAAATCATCGACGCCCGGTCGCTAACGCCGTTCGACTACGCGCCGGTCATCGAGTCGGTGCGCAAGACCGGCCGCATCGTGCTCACGAGCGACGCGTGCGAGCGCGGCAGCTTTATAAACGACATGGCGCGCAACATAACGCAGATGTGCTTTGACGATCTGGACGCGCCGCCCGTCGTGGTGGGCGCGCGCAACTGGATCACGCCCGCGTACGAGTTCGACGGCGATTTCTTCCCTCAGCCGTCGTGGATACTGGACGCTATCCACCAGCAGATATTGCCGCTCAGGGACTATGTGCCCGCGCAGAGCTTCACGCCGCTTACGAGCGCGCTGCGCGCGAAAAAGGGCGTCTAGCGGCGCTTTAACCCCCGTTCATATGGAATCCCGCCGCCGGGCAACCGGCGGCGTTTTTCATGCGCGGCCAATGAAGGAACAGGCGTCCCCCGTGTCGAATGAAACGAATCGGAGGTAGCCCATATGAACATACTCTGCCTGCAGGGGAGCCCCCGC
>JAAYXU010000170.1 GCA_012515725.1 Clostridiales bacterium
AAAAGGTCGCCCGCGGGCAGCATCTGATCGAGGAACTCGTGCACAGACAGCCGAGTGATGTTTTTGTTCATATCGTTCGCGTCCATGGAACCAATTATAGCATCGGCAGAACGCCTGGGCAAACGGGCCGCGTTTCTTTTTGCTTTTTGCTTAATCGGGTTCTGAATAAGAGGTTGACACATCCGCAGGGTTCCCCAAATCCAACCGATATGATACAATCATGGTATTACCATTCCTGCTGCAAGAAAGGATCACAATGTTTACAGTTGTCGTACTGGATCACAGCTTCAGCAATCTCGATATCGAGCGGGAGATACTGGAGCCCCTGGGCGCGCGAGTGCTCGAATATCAGTGCTTCGATCCCGAGGAAGCGGCAGTGCTGGCGGCCGACGCGGACGCCGTGCTCGTGACAAACGGCGCGACGCTGACCGGGGATACGATCGCGCGTCTTAAGCGATGCAGGCTCATCGTCAAGCATGGCATCGGCGTCGACATCGTGGACGTGGCGGCGGCCAGCAGGCAGGGCATCATGGTGGCCAATATCCCCGACTACTGCCTAGAGGAGGTAGCCGAGCACGCGCTTGCGCTCACGCTTGCCTGCGCGCGGCGCATTTTCGAGGCCGACCGGAGCATCCGCCGCACGCTGACGCACGACGTCGTATCGCTGCGTCCCATTCGTCCCATAGGCGAGTCGGTATTCGGCATCGTGGGCATGGGGCGCATCGGACGCCTGACCGCCGGAAAGCTCGCGGCGCTGGGCGGCGAGGTGGTGTTCCACGATCCGTTTGTGACGGACGATCTAACCTGCGGCGCGCATCGTTTCCGCGCGCTGACGCTCGCGGAGCTGTGCGCGTCCAGCGACTTCATCATCGTGCACGCGCCCTACACCGGGAAAAACTATCATATGCTGGGCGCGGAGGCGTTCGCTCGGATGCGTCGGAACCCGTGGATCGTCAACGTGGGCCGCGGTGAGCTCATCGACAACGACGCGCTGCTGGCGGCTATCCGCGAGGGGCGCGTGTCGGGCGCGGCGCTCGACGTGGTGGAGGGTATGCCCCCGCTGCGCGCCGACGATCCGCTGCTCATTTGCAACCGGATACTTCTTACGCCCCACAGCGCATGGTACTCGGAGCGCTCCCTTGCGATGCTCCAGCGCGAGGCCGCCAACGAGGTCAGGCGGGTGATGCAGGGAGGAACGCCAAGGTCCTGGTATAACCGCAACCAAATGCGCGAAGGAGAGGCATAGCATGAGACTATTGGAGGGAAAAATCGCCGTCGTTACCGGGAGCGCGAAGGGCATCGGCGCGCAGACCGCGCTGACGCTGGCGCAGCACGGCGCGTCGGGCATCGCGGTGGCCGATGTGATGGAGGAGGCAGGGCGGGAAACATGCCGCCGTATCGAGGCCGAAACGGGCGCGCGCTGCCTGTTCGTGCGCACCGATGTGTCAAACCGGGAGGACGTGGACGGCCTTTTTGACGCCGCGCTCAGGCGGTGGGGCACTGTGGATATACTCTACAACTGCGCCGGGATCGTCACCACCAATACGCTGGTGCAGTCGGACGAGGCCGCGTGGGACCGGGTGATGGACATCAATCTCAAGGGTACGTTCCTGTGCAGCCGCGCGGCGTACGCCATCATGAAGGAAAAGCGATCGGGCAGGATCATCAACACCGCGTCTATATCGGGACGCATCGGCGGCATCGCCAGCGGCGTAGAGTACATAGCGTCCAAGGGCGGCGTCATCGCGCTGACAAAGGGGCTGGCGAAAAAGGCCGCGCAGTACGGCATCACCGTAAACGCAGTGTCTCCCGGGTTCGTGCTGACCGACATGGCGAAGAACTTTTCGCATTTCGACCCCGCTTCCGTGCCGCTTGGCTATATCGCCGGGCCGGCGGAAATCGCAGACGTGGTGGTTTTCCTGGCCAGCGATCTGTCGCGGTATATGACAGGCTGCACGCTGGACGTGACGGGCGGGGTATACATGTCCTAGCGAACGCCGCGCTATGCGCGAATGGCAGGCCTTAAGGAGGTTTGGGATTTTGAGCAATATCACGCTGACAAACGAGTTACTCACCATAGAGGTGAGCCCCGTGGGAGCCGAGCTTCGGTCGATCTGCGCGAACGCGACCGGCATATCCTACCTGTGGCAGGGCGACCCGGCCTACTGGAAACGGAGCGCGCCTACGCTTTTTCCGATCGCGGGACGGCTGATAAAAGGCTACTACACGCACGAAGGACGCCGCTACGAGCTTCCGATACACGGGTTCGCGGGGAGCGCGGCGTTCGATGTCGACCGCGCCGACGCGCATGAGGCGGCATTTACGCTCGCGGCCGACGACACGACCCGCGCCGCCTATCCGTTTGACTTCAGGCTCGAGGCCGTTTTTACGCTCGATGGCGCGCGTCTGACGGTACGGTACACGGTCTGCAACGAGGGCCACACGCCGATGCCATATTCGATCGGGGGGCATCCGGGCTTCAATATTCCGTTCGTACCGGGAACCAGTCCGCACGATTACTATATCGCGTTCGACGACCTGGGGGAGCCCGACGTCTATGAGCTGGAGGGCGGATACTGGACCGGGAAGATACTGCGCCTGCCCGGGCGGCCTGACCGGATCCCGGTTACCGAACCGATATGCGATCAGGACACGCTGCTCATGGGCGGACTGGCCCGCCGCAGCGCACGGATCGGCTGCGCGGGAAGCCCCCACGCGGTGCGCATGGATTTTGACGACTTTGAATTCTTCGCGCTGTGGCCGCCGCCGGGAAGCGGCAGTCCGTATATCTGCCTGGAGCCGTGGAACGGCCTGCCGCCGCGCGTGGGCGGCAGCGACGCGCTCGCCGACCGGCCGG
>JAAYXU010000012.1 GCA_012515725.1 Clostridiales bacterium
ACGCGTCGCTCCCCCAGTCCAGCAGGCCGGCAAGCCTTGTGGCGCGCAGCAGCTCCTCCGGGGGATCGACTGGCGTAAGGTCCCGGTTTATCGGGCAAACCGACTGGCACTCGTCGCAGCCCATGAGCCGCGCTCCCAGCATCAGGCGCACCGGCTCGGGTATCTCGCGGCGCATAGGGGCATAGGAGCGCAGGCACCGCTGCGCGTCGACCCGCGAGCACCCGCGCAGCGCGCCCGCGGGACAGCCGGTCTCGCACGCGCCGCAGGCGTCGCACCGGCGCATTTCGCCCGTGACCGGAGGGGAGAGCGGCAGCGGCATGTCGGTCAGTATCGTGTAAAAGCAGATTCGGCTCCCGTACTTTGAATGGATGATCATGCCGTTCACACCGGCCGTTCCGAATCCCGCGGCGAACGCGACGTGGCGCTGCGGCAGCTTGTGCGCGTCCGCGGCGCTCCATCCCTGCGCCTTTATCCACTCTATGAGTTCCCGGGACGCCTGCCGCATACGGTGGTAGGCGGGGTAGTGGGGATGAACCCACAGCGAGGATTCCGGCCAGTCCCGCCAGGGACGGTAGGCCGCCATCAGCGCCAGCATCACGGTCGCGCCCGGAAGGACGGCCTCCGGATCGGCGGTCATGCCCCGCGCTGGGCGGCGCGGTTTCCACGCGTCGAAGCGCATGGGCGGGAGCGCACGCCACTGCGTAATCCCGAGTTCCCGGACGCGCCGCGCCAGTTCCTTCTCGTTACTGTTGATCACACTCCGTTACCCCGTTTCATATATGTACAGTAAGCGGCGATATTCTGTAAAAGGAGGTTCCCCTGATGGATTTGCAGCGGCGAGCGGATGATACTGACAGCAGTCTGCTATTTTTCTTCCTGCTGTTGGTGATCATATTCAGCAACTGCGGACTGTTCGATAAGGACGACAAGGACAGCCTTCTGTTCTTCTTCCTGCTGCTTGTGGTCCTTTTCTGCGGTTCCTGCGACGGACTCGGCTTCTTCGGGCGCTGACGATCCGACCTATCGATTCCCAGCCATACCAAAACTACCTTAACCCGGCACTTAAGCCGGGTTTCTCTATGGTCGGGCTGGCCGCGCCGCCCGCTACGTCTGCTGTCCCTGTTCCGAGGCTCCGTTGTACTGCAGCTGCACCAGATGATAATAAAGCCCCCTGTGCTCCATGAGCTCGTCGTGGCTGCCAGATTCACGGATCCGGCCCTTGTGGATAACGAATATGCGGTCGGCGTTCTTGATCGTGGACAGGCGGTGCGCGACCGCGATGGTCGTCCGGTTCTGCTGGAGCCTCAAAAGCGCCTCCTGAATGAGGAGCTCCGTGTTGGTGTCGATATTCGCGGTGGCCTCGTCCATCACCAGTATCTCGGGGTCCTGAGTCAGCGCGCGGGCGAAGGAAATAAGCTGCCTCTCCCCCGACGAAAGCGTGCCGCCTCCCGAGCGGAGCACGTGGTCGTAGCCGCCGGGCAGCTTATCGATGAAGCTGTCGGCCTGCACATACCGCGCGATCTCGCGGACGCGCTCGTCGCTGACCCGCTCGTTCCACATGCGGATGTTGGTCGCAATATCCCCGGCCATCAGGAACACGTCCTGCAGCACCAGGCCGATATGCCTGCGGTAATCTTTCTTGCTCATCGACTTAATCTCGACGCCGTCTATGAGTATCCTTCCCTTCTGATACTCGTAGAATCCGCAAAGGAGGCTTATGATGCTGGTCTTTCCCGCGCCGGTCGCGCCCACGAACGCCGCCGACTGGCCCGGCTCTATCACGAAAGACACGTCGCGCAGCACCCAGTTCTCGCCCTCGTAGGCAAACCACACGTGGTCGAACTCGATGCGGCCAGTGAGGGGCCGGGCGACCGGAACCGGATCCGCTGGATCCACCTCCTCGTCCTCCTCGAGAATCGCGTTTATCTTCTCTCCGGCCGCCATCGAGCTCTGAAGCGTATTAAACTCCTCCGCGAGCTCCATGAGAGGATGGAAAAACATGCCCATGTACTTGATAAACATGTAGAGCATACCGATGCTGGCCGCGCCCCCCAGCGTCCGGATACCGCCGTACCAGAGGAGCAGCGCCAGCGCCAGGTACCGTACGCAGTCTATGAACGGCCGGAATATGCCCATCACGACTACGTTGCGCATATTGGCCTTGTAGTAGGCCTTGTTCACATTCCTGAACTCGTCGATCTTGGACTTCTCCATGTGAAAGGCCTTGATGACGCCCATGCCCGATATATGCTCGTCCAGGAACGCGTTGATATGCGCGAGCCGGTTTCGGATCTCGAGGAAAATGACGCGGGCTTTGAGGCGGAACACAATAGTGGCTAAAGCGATGAGCGGCATCGCGGCCATGAGGCACAGCGCCATAGATACGTCGGTGCGGAATATAGCGAACGTGACCGCCATAAGCACGATGATATTCTGGAACATGCCAAGCACCACGGTCGTAAAAAGCTCGTTGAGCGCGTCGGGGTCGTTGACGATGCGGGTCACCACGACGCCCGCGGGATGCTTGTCGAAGAAGGACAGAGGCAGACGCTGTACCTTCCGGAAAACCGCCGAACGGATATCGCGTATGATACGCTGGCCCGTGCTGCGCAGAGTCATCGTGCGGCAGTAGCTCAGCACGAACTGCGCCAATACCATGAGCGCGTAGAGGCCCACTAGCTGCATAAGTCCGTTCCGGGCAACCTGCATGGGCAGTGTCCCCTCGGAAACGCCCTCCATGAACGCGTCGATGGCCTGGCCCTCGAGCAGCGGCCGGTATATGTCGGCCGCGGTAAAAAGACCCATGAGTAAAAGCGCAAGAAGCAGCATTTTCCAGTAAGGCAGCGCGAACCGTATCAGCTTGCGAAAAAGCCTGGGGTTAAACCTGGCCTTCTCGTTCGTATAGAATTTCCCGCGCTGTCCTCCGCCTCCGGGCATCGGTACGTTCATTCGTCGCCGCCTCCTTCCTGCCTGACCTTCTCCTCGAGCTGCTGTTTGCGGTATATATCGCTGTATATACCGCCCAGTTCGATAAGCTCCTGGTGCGTTCCAAGCTCCGCCAGCCGGCCCTTGTCCAGCACGGCGATCCGGTCTGCGTACTGCATCGTCGATACCCGGTGGCCTATGATGAGCGTGGTTCGCCGGGCCGCGAAAGGCTTAAGGCGGGCGAGTATCATTTCCTCGGTCTGCGTGTCCACCGCCGACAGGCAGTCGTCCAGCACCAGTATCGTCGGGTCCTTGACGAGAGCGCGCGCGATCGATATGCGCTGCTTCTGGCCGCCCGACAGATTGACGCCCCGCTCCCCAAGGTCAGAGTCGTAGCCGTCCGGAAGCTCCTCTATCATTTCGTGCACGCAGGCGATGCTGGCGGCCTCCTCGATTTCCTCCCGGGTACGCGGCTCGGGCGCGAAATTGATATTGTTTGCGATCGTATCGGAAAAAAGGAAATTCTGCTGCGGCACATACCCGACGCTGCGCCGCAGAAGCGAGAGCGGTATGTCCTGTATATCGTGACCGTCTATGCGCAGCATCCCCCGCTCACGCGTGTCGTACAGGCGGGTAACGAGCTTGGCAAGTGACGACTTGCCGCTGCCCACGTGGCCTATAATGCCCAGCGTCTCGCCGGGCTTAATGGTGAGCGTGATGCCGTGCAGGCTGTCGGGAAGCTCCTCGTCATATGTAAACCGCAGGTCCCTCATTTCGATCACGCCGCGCAGCTTCGCGGGGCGTTCGGGATCAAAGGCTTGGCCAAGGAACGCCTTTTCCCCACCGGCAGGGTCGGTGATGTCGGGCTTTTCAT
>JAAYXU010000171.1 GCA_012515725.1 Clostridiales bacterium
GATATCTCGCCCAGCGCGAGGTTGGTGCCCATATTCACGAGTATCGCCGCGCCGGTCGCAATGAGCAGCAGGAACGGCTCCGCCCACGACTGCATCGCCAGCAGCACGACGAAAAAGAGCGCGGCCACGGCGATCACCGAATATACGGGCAGCTCGCGTCCCGCCTTGCTCATGAGCGCCTCGGAGAACGCCGCCTCCGCGCCCAGCGCGTACGGGCGTCCCTCCAGCCGCTCGCGTATATTTGAGAGAGCGTCGACCGTGGCGGCGTCCTGGGACGCGCCCGCGAATCGGATCACAAAGAGCCTGTGCTCGCCGCGCAGAAAGGTCCGCGCCAGATCCGGGTCGGTGAACCACTCGGGCTGGGCGCTGTCGGCCACGTCCGCATAGCCCAGTACCTCCGATACGCCCGGCAGCGATTCCATCCACCCCTCGAGCGTGTCCGCCTCCCGCTGCGACAGGCCGCCCGTCATGAGCAGCGCGACGCCGTCGGAGCCAAACTGCTCCCTGTATTCGACAGCCCCGATTTTGCTGCTCATGCTATCGGGCAGGTACTCCGACAGATCGTAGTTGACGCCCACAAACCGCGACGCGATCGCTCCCGCGAGCGCCGCGACTGCCCAGACAATGACCAGCACGCGGCGGCGGCGCACCACAAATGCGGCCAGTTTTTCCAGTATGGGTTGCTTCATGCCCGCTATGCTCCCCGTATATATTTTAAACGTATGATTTAAAATATAATTTCAAACAAGTGTTTAATATTGCAATCATAATACCAGAAGTGTATTCTTGTGTCAAGAGCGTCATGCAATAAACGTTTGTAAAGAAATGTGAATGCGGAAAGGCGGTTGCTTAATGGCCACTCCGACCCGGCAGCAAATAATCGAGGTCGCGCTCGACATACTGGGAGAAAAGGCCGGCTCCAACATCACGACGCGGGAAATCGCGGAAAAGGCCGGAGTCAATATCGCGTCCATCAACTATCATTTCGGCACGAAGGACAGGCTTCTCGACGAGGCGATGGCGTTTCTGCTGGAGCGGGTATACGCGCTCATACACGTTCTGGGCCGCAGGGAAAACCCCCCGGACGAAAGACTGCGGTATTTCTGCCGCGAGTTTCTATTGATAAGCGGGCAATACCCGGGCATTATCAAAAATATCGTGGGCGCTCTCATATTCGAGGAAAAAACGTCTCCGCGCATCATGGCGCTTATTCCGCCGCTTTTTAATACGCTGAGCGACGCGATAGGCGCCAAGCATCCCGACTTTTCACACAGCAAGCGGGTTTACCGGTCGGGGAACCTCCTTATGTCGCTCATATTCCCGCAGGTATTCAGCCACTACTACAGGCAGATGGTGACAGGCTCGCTGGGAGAGGAATTCACGGTCGAGGAGTACCTGGAGATGATACTCGAGCAGGTCTAGCGACGCTTCTGCGCTGCGACATTCTGTTAATCCTCGGCTTTGCGCCGCTCAAATATTATGCCGCATTGTTTCTCTCCGCTTCGGAGGGTATAATGTATACCGTCCCACTCCGGACAAATGCGCAGGAGGTTTGACGCTATGTATTATAACGCCTTCCCCGGCCCGGGCCGCTTTTATAAAGGCTGCCTTCACACCCACTCGACGCGCTCGGACGGCAAGCTGACGCCCGGGGAATCCCTGTCGCTTTACCGGCGGCTCGGATATGATTTCGCCGCGCTGACCGACCACAACGTTATGAACCGGGAGCGCTTCGGAATGCCCGACGATTTTCTCGTACTCCCGGCGATGGAGATGCAGACCAACCATATCCATATGAAGGATCGGCCGCAGTGCCATCATTTCGTGGTGCTCCCGCGCGGGGACGGGGGCTTTGCCCACGACGAGCGGATGGAGAACGACGCGTTCACAGGCCCGGAGGACGTGCAAAAGACGATCGATAAGCTGGCGCGCGGCGGCAACCTCGTCATGCTGTGCCACCCGGTATGGTCCAACACCGACTTTTCCGAC
>JAAYXU010000172.1 GCA_012515725.1 Clostridiales bacterium
TACGATAAGCGCGCTGCACGCGACCAGTACCGCCCGGCACGACCACCGCGTCCACGGGTACAGCCATCCCCGCCCGCGGCTTTTCGTGCCTGTCGCGGCGGCCGCGGCGGTCATAGCCAGAAGCGTCACGGCGCATACCGGCAGCGCCGCCGTTGACGGTTCGCCGTACGCGTATACGGCCAGCGCCTCGCCAACCACCAGATAGGCCATCGATACGAGCAGCAGAGCGGGCTCGTTGGGTATTCGGATCCTTTTCACGGGCGTTCCTCGGATATAAACGTCTTTTCTGTTTCCATCAGATACCGGCCTGCGCAGTAACCCGTCCGTCCGTCCGCGGTCTCGACCTTCCAGAATTCACCCGACGCCTCGATGAACCGCAGCAGCGTTCCGGCGTTAAGCCGGTCGATCCGGTTGTCGTCGGTTATCTCGGGCGACGAGCGGAAATTCACCCTTTCGGTAACCAGATAATACGCGTTTGCGGTACCCGGCTCGGGCGGCGCTGGCGGCGGCGTGATGATCGTCAGGTATTTGGCGCTTGCCCAGCCCGTGAGTCCCCCGTCGGTCCGCACCAGGTAAAATTTCTCGCCCGGCGTGAGAAGCGTCAGCTGCTCGTCCCTTTGAAGGATACCGATTTGCACGCTGTTCGCCGACGGCTGTTCGCGCAGCCGCAGCGTTCGCGCGGTAACGGTGCAGTAGACCGGGCGCGGCGTATACACGGGCCCGGCCGGGAGCGCGGGCCCGGCGGGCGCGTCGGTGTCCTCGACCTTAGTAACAGGCTCCACATACCGGGCCGGAACGTAGCCCGTCAAACCGTTCTCGCGTTCAACCCGCAGGTAGTAGCCCTCCCGCGAAAGTAGCCTGACGCGCGTATTGCGGTACAGGGGCGTCATGAGATTGGCGGTATCCACGGCGGGCGACCTGCGGAAATTTACCGCAGCCGCCGTGATTACTCCGTCGCCCGACAGAGGCTCGGGCGGCTGCTTCACGGCGGGCGTCTGCCCGGCGGGTATCGGGCGCAGGAAACAGGCGGGAACCATGCCGACCTCGCCCGACGGGGTGCGCACCTTGACCCGGCCCGCCGCGTCCTCGCGAACCAGCACCTCGACGGTCTGCCCGCGCCCGAGCGTGTCGATGACCGTACCGGGCGAAAGCCCCGAGCCCACCCGCACACAGAGCACTTCCAACAGCACCTCGCGTATATCGCCCTCGATCGGCGCGGCCAGCGCCGGGGCGCCAATGAGCGACCAGAGCGCTCCCGCCGCCGCCAGCAGTGCGAAGATTTTTGCGCGACTCGTACGCATCCCCCTCCTCCTCACTGCGCCGCCGACCGCGCGCGCGGCGATACCGCGTACAGCGTCACGTTTCCCTGCCGGAACGAGATCGGATACACCGAGTCGAACGCGCCCTCGCGTATCCCGAAATCGTACCTCTCGTAATCCGATACGAGCACATAGTCCGCGCCGATCTGCGTTAGCAGCGCGGCCGAGCCCTCCGGATCGCGGTAAATCGACTCCACCTGCAGCCTGCGGTCCGCGTAGTTAAGCCCATGATAGTACAGGAATATTTCAGTGCCCACGTATATGTCGCGCCCCGACAGCGACGCCACCGCGTTCGTATGCTGATCAGACGTCACGATGAGCGCGTCTGCAGGCGCGGTTTGCCGCAGATACTCGGCCGCCGCGATCTCGTCGCTCGAGTACAGCCTGTATTCGCAGTTGGAGTTAAGCTCGCGCCCCACGGTCAGCGCGCCCGACGCAAACAGCGCGATAGCGCACACCCCGGCCAGGAACGCCCGGCCCCGCACGTCCGCCAACCGATCCCACAGCATCACGAGGTAGTCGGCCGCAAGCGCCGCGGTGAACAGGAACCACACATAGAGCAGCTTATTGTTGTCGTAGGGATTGGGCTGGAAGAGAAACAAATGGCTCAGCGCGAAAATCACTATAGCGCCCAGATACCACGGCAGATGCTCGCGCCACCTGGCCCATAACGCCGGAGCGATTAAGAGGAACGGCAGCCCCGCGTTTTTAACCCAGAACCAGAGCGGCGAGTCGGTCCCTATGACCCATCCGGGCGAGAAGCGCAGGAATCCCTCGGACCCGGCCTGCCGGAGCGTCCAGTACAGAAGCTGCGGAAGCGCCAGTACGGCCACCGCCGCCGCGTACATGAGCCAGCGCAGCAGATACGCTTTTTTGTCCCGCTGCCTGAACCAGTAGGCCGCGAGCCAGCCGCCGCATACGAGGCCCAGCGCCAGGAAGGTATGCGTGTGCATCATCGGCAGCAGCCCGGCCAGCGCGCCGCCCAGGACAGCGTCCCGGCGGGAGCCTTCTACCGGCCCCTTCCATGCCAGGTACAGGCAGGCGGGCAGCATCGCCCACCCCAGCAGCGTCGTACGCTGCGGGAGCATCATGTCGCACAGCGCGTTGACCCATCGCAGATCGAGGTCGAGGAAATTGGTAGGCGTGTGATAGAACGCCGTGAATATCGAGCGGAACGCCGAGCCTTCCGCGGGCGCGCCGTTCATGAAAAACAGGAACCCGAGGCCGCCCGTCATGAAGAACAGAAGGCAGGCCAGCGCCGTACGCCGCGCGCATTTTAGGCGGTCCTCCAGAAA
>JAAYXU010000173.1 GCA_012515725.1 Clostridiales bacterium
ATTGGATCGACCCACAAGCGCGATCTGAGGCAGCGTGAGCTCGGCGTATCCGCGCCTGTCGGCCGCTCCTTTCAGATAGCGGCACGATTGAATCTCAATGGCTGCCTTCCTCCTGACCCAGCGCGCACGCCAGCACCTCATCGATCGAATCGACGAATACAAATTTCATCTTCTTTCGGATGCCAGGCGGTATTTCCTGTGTGCTGCGTTCGTTATCCCGCGGGAGTATGATGGTCGTAATGCCTTCACGGTATGCAGCAAGCGTCTTTTCTTTGACGCCACCGATGGGCAGCACCCTGCCCCGCAACGTGATTTCACCGGTCATCGCGATATCGCCGCGCACAGGCTTACCGATCAGCGCCGATGCCATCGCGGTCGCCATCGTGATTCCCGCCGAGGGCCCGTCCTTGGGCGTAGCGCCCTCGGGGATATGGATATGGATATCCTTCTTGCTGTGAAATTGCTCATTGACTCCCAGTGCCTTTATATTGGCGCGAATATAGCTCAACGCGGCTTTTGCGGACTCCTTCATGACGTCGCCAAGCTGGCCGGTCAGCTCCAGCTGTCCTGTTCCGTCCATCACGTTGACTTCGATGTCCAGCGTTACGCCGCCCACCGAGGTCCAGGCCAGACCTTTGGCGACTCCGATCGCGCTCACCCGCTCGCTCTCCTGCCTTCTGAATACCGGTATACCCAGATACTTTTCCAGATTGACCGGAGTGACGATCACCCGTTTTCTGCCGGTTTCCTGCAGTATGCGTGCGGCTTTCCGGCATATATGCGCGATCTCCCGATCTAGACTGCGCACGCCAGCCTCCCGGGTATAGCCGCTGATGGCCGCCAGGAGCGCGGTATCGCTGATGCGAAGCGCGTTTTCAGGTAGGCCGTGCTCGTGAATCTGCTTAGGTATAAGATGCCCCACCGCGATATGGACCTTTTCCTCGTCGGTGTAGCCGGATATATGTATGATCTCCATGCGGTCGAGCAGCGGCGGAGGAATCGTATCGGTCGTATTCGCAGTGGCCAGGAACATGACCCGCGACAGATCAAACGGCACCTCGAGGTAGTGGTCGCGGAAACTGAAATTCTGCTCAGAATCCAGTACCTCTAAAAGTGCGGAAGCCGGGTCTCCCCGGAAATCATGGCCCATCTTGTCCACTTCGTCGAAGAGGAAAACAGGATTGTTGGTTTTCGCCAGCTTAATATTGCTCATGATGCGTCCGGGGATCGCGCCGATATATGTGCGCCGGTGCCCTCGGATCTCAGCCTCGTCGCGGACGCCGCCCAGCGACATACGAACGAATTTACGTCCCAGCGCCCGCGCGATCGAGCGCGCGATCGACGTCTTGCCCACGCCGGGCGGGCCCACAAAGCAAAGGATAGGGCCCTTCATCGTATTGGTCATCGCACGCACCGCCAAGTACTCGACCACTCGCTCCTTAACCTTCTCGAGCCCGTAGTGATCCTCCTCGAGTATCTCCATCGCGTTGCGCAGATCCATATTGTCCTCGGTTTGGGTATTCCACGGCAGCTCGGTGATCCACTCGATCCAGGTCCGCAGTACCGCGATCTCAGGCGAGCCCGACGGCAGGTTTTCCAGGCGGCTCAGCTCCTTGAGGCACTTTTCCCTGACCTCATCGTCCAGGGGCAGCTCCTCTATTGCCTTGCGGAACTCGTCCATCTCGTCGCTGTGATCCTCGCCAAGCTCCTGCTGAATGGCCTTGATCTGCTCGTGAAGATAATGCTCCTTCTGCATACGGTCGATCGATTTGCGTACACGGTGATTAATCTTCTGCTCGATACGCTGCACGTCAATCTCATGTGTCAGTAGCACCAAAAGCCGCTCCAGACGCTCAAGCGGGTCCTTGACCTCGAGTATCTCCTGTTTCTCCTCGAGTTTCACGATCGCGTTTGCGGCGATCGTGTCGGCCATACGCCCGGGTTCGTCGATAATACCCACCGCCAGTAGTGTTTCGGGCGACACGCGGCCCGAAAGCTGCATGTACTCCTCGAAACGATCCATAGTGCTGCGAATGAGCGCCTTGGCCTCTAATGATTCGCCTGCGGATATGTCGCTGATCTGCCGCACTTCGGCGGCGATATATGGCTCCCACTGCGTGTATTCCACTATCTCCGCCCGGCAGAATCCCTCAACCAGCACGCGAACCGTATCGTTGGGAAGCCGGAGCAGCTGTTTGATCCGGCCCAGAGTACCCATTGCATAGAGCCTGTCGGGCGTGGGGTCGTCATCCTGCGTATCCCTTTGCGTGACCAGGCAGAGCATCTGGTCGGTATCCATAGCCTGATTGAGAGCTGCCAGGGATTTCTCGCGGCCCACATCAAAGTTCAGCGTCATGTTGGGATACAGCGTGAGTCCTCTCAGCGCCAATACCGGTATGGTTTTTGTCTCCTCCTGGGTCATCGGCTGCACATTCTCCTCAGCTTAAAAAGGTATTACGATCAAATTGGATTATACCTTTTATAGATACCTAATGCAACGGGAATTAATGGCCTGGACTGGCCGTGCTAGAGAATCAGGCATATAGTAACGTCTTTTTTCGTTTATAAGCGGTCGGACAGAAAGCTATCTGAGTGCTAGCACCTGTCCCAATATCAGGTTCTGTCGCCGTAGTATTCGCTGTAATAGGAAAGATACGCGCCCGAGCGCACGCCGTCCAGCCAGTCCTTGTTTACCAGATACCAGGCGATCGTTTCAGACATGCCCTGATCGAATGTGTACCGGGGCGTCCATCCCAGTTCACCGGTGATTTTCGCGTTGTCGATCGCGTACCGCCGGTCGTGTCCCAGACGATCCTTCACGTGGCGGATCAGCGTCTCCGGTTTGCCAAGTGCGTCGAGTATCGTCCGAACGATTTCTAGATTGGCTTTCTCGCTGCTGCCTCCGATATTGTACACCTCACCGGGCCGTCCCCTCTCTATAACAGCCTGTACCGCACTGCAGTGGTCGTCTACATGGATCCAGTCGCGCACCTGCATACCGTCTCCGTAGACAGGCAGGGGTTTGTCCTCAAGGGCGTTGCCGATCATGAGCGGTATGAGCTTCTCGGGAAACTGGAACGGTCCGTAATTGTTGGAGCAGCGGGTGACGCAGACCGGCAGCCGGAACGTCGTATAATAGGCGCGCGCCAGCATGTCGGCTGACGCCTTGCTGACTGAATAGGGGCTGTTGGGTGAAAGCGGCGTATCCTCGGTGAAAAGACCCGTCGCGCCCAGCGCACCGTAAACCTCGTCGGTCGAAATCTGCACGAACCGTACGCCCTCGCGGTATCGCGGATATCCGTCGGAATCCCGGCCTATCATCCAGGCGTCCCGGGCGCAGTCGAGCAGGCACTGTGTCCCAAGCACGTTGGTTCTGAGGAATATCTCAGGTTCACGGATGCTACGGTCTACATGGCTCTCGGCGGCGAAATTTACCACCTTGTCAAATGAATACTGCTCGAACAGCGACGCTACCAGCGCGCGGTCGGTGATGTCGCCCTTCACGAAGCGATACCGCGGGTCCTGCGCGACCGACGCAAGATTGGCCAGGTTCCCGGCGTAGGTGAGCGCGTCCAGATTGACGACCGTTCTATCGCCGGGCTCATCCAGCAGCCGCCTGACAAAGCAGGAGCCAATAAACCCGGCCCCGCCGGTCACCAGTACACAGCGCATCATGAATACTCCTCACAATCAAAGCAATATCCCGCTTCCTGGAGTGTGGGCAGTCTTTTATCTTTTTCCGACAGAATCGGCTCCATGCCATCAAGAGGCCAGTCGACGCTGATATCCGGGTCGCTGTATATGATCCCGGCCTCGTATTCCGGATGATAATAATTGGTGCACTTGTAGGAAAAGACCGCCTCGTCGGATAAAACCAGAAAGCCATGTGCGAAGCCCTCGGGAACATAGAACATACGCTTGTTCTCCGCCGACAGGATCACACCCTCGCAGCGCCCGTAGGTGGGCGAACCGCGGCGAAGGTCGACACCCACATCGTAGACTGCGCCGGCTACGACCCGCACCAGCTTTCCCTGTGGGAAACGAGTCTGCATATGCAGCCCACGCAGTACGCCCTTCTTCGACCTTGATTCGTTGTCCTGTACGAACGTCATGGTAAGTCCAGCCCGCGCGAAAGCCTGTTTGTTGTAGGTTTCCATTAAGTAACCGCGCGCGTCGCCGAAAACGGTCGGCTCGATGATGATAAGCCCCTCGATCGAAGTCTTAATAATCCGAATCTCCGCCATATCAGCCTCCGTGGCGCTCCGCCAGTTCCAATATATATCGGCCATAATCTGTCTTAATCTGTCCTTGGGCCAGCTTGCGAAGCCGGGTGCTGTCGATAAAGCCCATACGGAACGCGATTTCCTCGATGCACGATATATAAAGCCCCTGCCTTTTTTGTATCGTGGAAACGAAATTCGCGGCTGCGATGAGATCGTCGTGGGTACCGGTATCCAGCCAGGCTGTCCCGCGTCCCAGTATCTCCACATGAAGCCTTCCCCTGCGCAGATATTCCTCGTTAACCGACGTGATTTCCAGCTCTCCGCGCGCTGAGGGACGGATACCCTTAGCGATACTTACAACGTCGCTGTCATAGAAATAAAGGCCGGGTACCGCGTAATTTGATTTGGGTTGTACCGGTTTCTCCTCGATCGATACCGCACAGCCCTTATCGTCGAACTCAACCACGCCGTATGCGCCGGGCTGGTTTACATAGTAGCCGAATATCACAGCGCCCTGCTCCAGAGCGGCCGCCTTACGAAGACTGTCTGGAAAGCCGTGGCCAAAGAATATGTTGTCCCCCAGTACGAGCGCACACCGGTTACCGGCGATGAAATCCTCCCCGATCAGAAACGCCTCGGCCAACCCGTTGGGCGCTGCCTGCTCCCTGTATGTAAAGGAAAGCCCTAGTTCCTCACCGCTACCCAGAAGTCTTTCAAAAAAGGGCAGATCCATCGGCGTGGATATAACGAGTATGTCCCGGATGCCAGCCAGCATGAGCGCCGAAAGCGGATAGTATATCATCGGCTTATCA
>JAAYXU010000174.1 GCA_012515725.1 Clostridiales bacterium
CCTGCTGCAGTCAGCGCGGACTAGCCGAGCGCTTCGACAGCACGATCGGCGCGGGTACGGTTCTCATGCCGTTCGGGGGCGTGCGGCAATTAACGCCTGCGCAGGCCATGGCCGCCAGGCTTCCGGCCCCCAGCGGGGAGACCGACGCCGGGACGCTGATGGCGTTCGGTTTCGATCCGGAGATATCCCGCTGGAGCCCGTTCCACGGAGGTGTGTGGGCGGTCGTAGAGTCCCTCAATCGAATTGCGTGCGCCGGGGGAGACGCTTCCGCGTGCCGCCTGACGCTTCAGGAGTACTTTGAGCGGATGTTCCGCGGGCCCGAGCGCTGGGGCAAGCCGCTCTCAGCGCTGCTGGGCGCGTTCTGGGCGCAGTGCCGACTGGGCGTTCCAGCTATCGGCGGTAAGGACAGCATGTCAGGTACGTTTGAGGATCTCGATGTGCCGCCGACGCTTGTTTCCTTCGCGCTCGCCCCGGCTGACATGGGTAGCGTCATATCGGCTGAGTGGAAGGGCCCGGGCCACAGGTTGGCGGTGCTGCATCTTCCGGTCGCGCAGGACCGTATGCCTGACCCGGATGCGTTCCTGCGTAACTGCGCCGCGCTGCATACTGCGATCAGCTGCGGAGCGGTGCTGTCTGCACATACGCTGGACAGGCGGGGGCTTATTCCCGCGCTATCCGCGATGTCGATGGGAAACTGGATCGGAGCGCGGATCGACCGAACGGATCTGCTTGGCAGGCCGATTCCGGGCGGAGCGCTCGTGGAGCTGTCCGACGATGCCGATGTGGAGAGGCTTTTCAGAGGATGTAGCCTTACGATCATCGGAACGACAGGCAGGCAGCCGGTGATTCGCGCAGGGGAGATTACTGTCACGCTGCATGAGATCCGCAGCGCGTCGGAGGGAGCGCTGGCTGACGTCTTTCCGATCACCGCAGGTGAGGACGCGCGGACGTACCCCTGTCCTCTATATGAGAGAAGAAACAAAACCCGCCCGCGGATCAGAGTCGCGCGACCGCGGGTATTTATACCCGTTTTCCCTGGAACCAACTGTGAGTATGAAAGCGCTCTGGCATTCGAGCGGGCCGGGGCGGTGACGGACGTGCGGTGCGTGCGCAATATCGCTCCCGGCGATATCGAGGAGACGATACGGGAATTCACCCGCGCCGTCAGCAGCGCGCAGATCGTGATGATACCGGGCGGCTTTTCCGCCGGGGACGAACCAGACGGCTCGGGCAAGTTCATCGCCACCACGCTGCGCTCGCCACGGATGGCCGACGCCATCGCGGATCTCCTATACCGCCGGGACGGGCTCATGCTGGGCATATGCAACGGATTTCAGGCGCTCATCAAGCTGGGGCTTGTGCCCTACGGAGAGATACGGGAGATGCGGCCCGACAGCCCAACGCTTACGTTCAACCGTATCGGCCGCCATCAGAGTCGTATCGTGCGCACCCGTGTGGTTTCGGTGCTGTCGCCTTGGTTTGCGGCAGTGGAAGCCGGACATATCACATCGGTTCCCATTTCCCACGGAGAGGGACGATTCGTGTGCACTCCCGAGGAGTTTGACAGGCTGCTTCAAAACGGACAGATAGCGACGCAGTACGTGGACGCGCAGGGGAGCCCGACGATGGACATCGACTACAACCCCAGCGGCTCCTATATGGCCGTTGAAGGTATCGTGAGCCCCGACGGACGGATACTGGGCAAGATGGGGCACAGCGAGCGCTATGGCCGCCACGCGTACCGCAACGTGCCCGGCGATTACGAGAGTGGGATTTTCCGCTCGGGTGTGCTATACTTCGCGTAGCGAGGAGGGGAGGACGTGTATTTCAGCGATCCGTACGATATTACGGTGGATAAACTGCGCGAGCTGGTGGATGCCAAGGTGCTCGAGCAGGAGACGCTCGAGTATAAGCGCCTTATTCACGGCGACGAGGATCTGGAGACCAGAGAGTTCCTGGCCGACGTATCTTCCTTCGCCAATTCGCGCGGGGGGCACATCATATACGGCATCGCCGAGGAGGACGGCGTCCCGGCGCGGCTGTGCGGCACGGGACTTGGCGACAGCGAAGTGGACGCGGCTATACTGCGTTTGGACAGCCAGATTCGGGACGGCATAGAGCCGCGCATACCCGACGTGCGTATCATGCCGGTCTGCCTGCGCACGGGCGCCTGGTGCATCGTGATCCATGTGCCGCCCAGTCACCGCGCGCCCCACCGGGTCATATTCAAGGGACATGGGCATTTCTACGCGCGCGCCAGCAACGGAAAGCACCGGATGGACGTGGACGAGCTGCGGGATCAGTTCCTGCGCAACGCGGGAGCGCACTGGAGCGAAAAGGCGGGCTACAGGTAGGCGAGCCGATGAATGCCGCTTCTGCCGGTTAGTGTTTAATATATGAAAATGGGCGTAGATATGGACGATAATTCAGAGGTAATGAACCTAAAAGCGAAATCGATAATTGTACAGCTTCTTATAGCCATCTTTGGCACATTTGTCGCTGCGTTATGAGAGCATTGTGTCATATGGCGGGAGCGAAAAAAATCCGAACAATTTTTCTATAATACTTAAAATAGTTCTTAATTTGTATTGAAACCGGCCCATAATTCTGTTATCATATGGCTGTCGGTATTTTTTATCGGTAAATGCACTCCCTCGAACAGATTTGATGGAGGTCGTATCTATGTCCGCATCGGTAGCCGTCGTAATGGGAAGCAGATCCGACTATCCGGTCGTACAAAACGCCGTCACCCTGCTGGAATCCTTCGGCATTGCGGTGGAGATGCGGGTGCTCTCGGCCCATCGCACGCCCGAGGAGGCCGCCGCGTTTGCGCGCGGCGCGCGCGGCAGGGGTGTGGGCGTCATTATCGCCGCGGCCGGAAAGGCCGCGCATCTTCCCGGCGTGCTGGCGGCGTATACGACGCTGCCGGTCATCGGGCTGCCTGTGAAGACCTCGCTGATGGGCGGTATGGACTCGCTGCTCTCGATCGTGCAGATGCCCGCCGGGATCCCGGTCGCCACGGTGGGGGTGGACGCCTCCCAGAACGCGGCGCTGCTGGCCGTGGAGATGCTCGCGATTACCGACGGGGAGCTGGCTGACAGGCTGGCGGATTACAGGAAAAGTATGGCCGACAAGGTTCTGGCCGATGATGCGAATATTCGAAAAGGGGAATGACCGATGACCGTACGCAAGACCGCGCAGATTTACGAGGGAAAGGCCAAGAAGGTATACGACACAACCGATCCCGCGCTAGCCATCGTTTCCTACAAGGACGACGCGACCGCCTTTAACGGCCTCAAGCGCGGCACCATCGCGGGCAAGGGCGTCGTAAACAACCGTGTATCCAATCATCTTTTCCGCCTGCTGGAGAAGGAGGGAGTCCCTACCCACTATGTGGAGGAGCTCTCCGACCGGGAAACGCTCGTGAAAAAGGTGCAAATCGTACCCGTAGAGGTCATCGTGCGCAACATCGTGGCGGGTTCGCTCGCGAAGCGTCTGGGTCTTGCGGAAGGTACGCGGCTGCGTAGCGCCGTCATCGAGTACTGCTACAAGAACGACGATCTCGGCGATCCCATGATTAACGAAACCCACATCGCCGCGCTGGGACTTGCCACTCACGATGAAATGGAGACGATCGCGCGCTATGCGCTGGCGGTCAACCGGTTCCTGACGGGCTATCTTGAGGGCCTGGGGATCGAGCTGATCGATTTCAAGCTGGAATTCGGCCGCGCCGACGGACGCATCGTGCTGGCCGACGAAATATCGCCCGATACCTGCCGCTTCTGGGACACGGCATCGGGGGAAAAGCTGGACAAAGACCGATTCCGCCGCGATCTGGGGCATGTTGAGGAAGCCTATGGCGAGATACTTCGCCGCCTCACCGGAGGAGGAGGGGAGGCATGAGCACGCGGCCGTGTTTCGAGTGGATCAAGCCGCGCCACGACCGTATGCCCGAGGAGTGCGGTGTCGTAGGTATGTATGACGCGGGCGGCGCTCCGGTTTCCGAAGCGCTCTACTATGGTCTCTACGCGCTGCAGCACCGGGGTCAGGAAAGCGCGGGTATCGCACTCTCAGACGGGCGCGGTATACGTTATCATAAGGCGATGGGCCTTGTGACCGAGTGTTTCAGCGAAGGAGCGACGCTCAAAAATCTGGGGAACGGCTCCATCGGCATCGGCCATGTGCGCTACTCGACCGCCGGGTCAAGCCAGGTCGTCAACGCGCAGCCGCTGGTCGTTCGCTACAAGAACGGCACGATGGCGCTGGCTCACAACGGCAACCTCATCAACGCGCAGCATATCCGCGGCATACTGGAGCGCAGGGGTGTAATAAGCCAGACCGCGCTGGACACGGAGGTCATTGCCAATCTCATCGCGCGGTTCAGCGGGGACGATATCGTCGGCGCCATCCGGCGCACGATGGAGTATATACGGGGCGCCTATTCGCTTGTCATAATGACAGAAACGCAGCTCATCGGAGTACGCGACCCCGGCGGGGTGAGACCGCTGGCGCTTGGCAGGCTGGGGGACGCCTACATGATCGCGTCGGAAAGCTGCGCATTTGACGCGGTAGGTGCTGATTTCATACGCGACCTGAGGCCAGGGGAGATCGTAGTAGTCGACCGATCGGGGCTTCGCTCCATACAGACCGAAACCCCGCCGCAAAGCCACCTATGCATATTCGAGTTCGTTTACTTCGCCCGCACCGACAGCGTCATCGACGGCGTCAGCGTCTATCAGGCTAGGGAGAATGCGGGCCGTCTGCTTGCGCGCTCGGCGGGCGTCGAAGCCGACATGGTGTCGGGCGTTCCCGACTCGGCGATAACCGCAGCCATCGGATACTCGAAGGAGTCGGGCATACCGTACGGCGAAGGGCTTGCCAAGAACCGCTACGTAGGCCGGACGTTCATACAGCCGCAGCAGTCACGCCGCGAGACGGGCGTACGCATCAAGCTCAACGCGCTGCGTAAAAACGTGCAGGGTAAGCGCGTGGTGCTGGTCGACGACTCGATCGTCCGGGGTACGACGTCCCGGAAGATCGTCGAAATGCTCCGCTGCGCCGGGGCGCGCGAGGTGCATATGCTCATATCGTCGCCGCCCGTCGTGTATCCCTGCTTTTTCGGAATCGACACACCCGACCGGGAGCAACTCATCGGAGCCAGGAATTCGGTAGAGCAGATACGCGCCAAGATAGGCGCCGACACGCTCTGCTATCTGCCGATCGAGGATCTTCTAAAGACCGTCGACGGTGCGGTCTGTGGCTTCTGTCAAGGGTGCTTCAACAGCGAATATCCTCTCGACCCGGATGCGTTCCGGGAATTCTGTCCGCCGCTCGAGTAAAGGAGGGCGTATGGCAATCGATTATAAATCCGCAGGCGTAGATGTGGAAGCTGGTTACGAAGCAGTCAGACTCATGAAGGAGCATGTCCGCTCCACATTCAGCGAGCGGGTTATAGGGGATGTGGGTTCCTTTGGCGGCTGCTACAGCATCGCCGATATGGGTATAACCGAACCTGTGCTGGTATCGGGTACCGATGGAGTGGGCACAAAGCTCAAAATCGCGTTCGCGCTGGACCGCCACGATACCGTGGGCATAGACTGCGTCGCGATGTGCGTCAACGACGTGCTCTGCCAGGGAGCGCAGCCTCTCTTTTTCCTCGACTATATAGCGACTGGCAGGCTGATTCCCGGCAAGGTCGCGGCAATCGTGTCGGGCGTTGCCGAGGGCTGCCGCCGGGCCGGGTGCGCGCTCATGGGCGGAGAGACCGCCGAAATGCCCGGATTCTACTCCGAAGGCGAGTACGATATCGCGGGTTTCACGGTGGGCATCGCCGAGCGCTCCCGTATGATTGACGGATCCGCGATCACGCCGGGAGACGCGCTGGTGGGCTTGGAGAGCTCCGGTGTGCACAGCAACGGTTTTTCGCTCATACGCCGAGTACTGGGCGAGGACGCCGCTTCGCTGGGACGGTATATGCCCGAGCTGGGCAGGACGATCGGCGAGGAGCTGCTTACGCCCACCCGCATATATGTGAAACCTGTGCTGGAGATGATGAGGGCGCACAATATAAAGGGCGCGGCGCATATTACAGGCGGCGGATTTCTGGAGAACATTCCTCGGATGCTTCCGCCCGGGGCGCGGGCCCGCGTCCGGGAAGGCGCGTGGCCGGTTCCGCCGGTATTCGGCCTCCTCATCCGGGAGAGCGGCATGAGCCTGCGCGACGCCTACAATACATTCAATATGGGAATCGGCATGGTGCTGGCCGTTCCTGCCGGGGAGGCCGCCGCGGTGGTCGACTTGGCCCGCGCACTGGGAGCGCCCGCGCATGTGATAGGCGACGTCGTGCCGGGCGAACCGGGCGTCGAGGTGCCGGCGTGAAGCGCATAGCGGTTCTGGCGTCGGGCGGCGGGACCAACTTCCAGGCCGTTCTGGACGCCTGCGAACAGGGCCGCATTGCGGGCCGGGTGGTCTGTCTCATATACAACCGACGGGAGGCGTTCGCCCGGCAGCGGGCCCAGCGCGCCGGTGTCCCCGCATACTATATTAGTCTGCGGCAGTACGAGGGCCTCGAGGACATGCAGGCCGCCGTGCACGAACGGCTGTGCGCGTGCGAGGCTGATATCGTAGTGCTGGCCGGATACCTGCTCCGCCTGGGGCCGCAGACCGTTCGCCGCTGGCGCGGCCGGATCGTCAACACGCATCCCGCGCTAATTCCTTCTTTCTGCGGCCAGGGCTTCTACGGAGAACGGGTGCATCAGGCGGTACTCGACTACGGGGCGAAGGTCTCGGGCTGCACGATCCATCTGGTGGACGAGCAGTACGACACAGGCCCCATATTGCTGCAGGAGGCTGTACCGGTGCTGGAGGACGACGACGCGCATACGCTGGCCGCGCGCATACTGCCGGTAGAGCACCGACTTCTGGTGCAGGCGGTCGCGCTCCTGTGCGACGACCGCGTCCACGTCGAGGGCCGGAGGGTAACACTCCTGCCGCAGTCCGCGCCCATACAGTAAATAAACGGAGTAACGGGATCTGTTCCCGCGCCCGTTTACATTTTTAGGAGGTATCCCCATGAAAAGAGCCCTTATCAGCGTCTCCGACAAGACCGGTATCGTGCCGCTGGCGCAGACACTTCGCGCGCGCGGCGTCGAGATCGTTTCCACCGGAGGCACAGCCGGGACGCTCCGTGACGCGGGTGTTCCGGTAACCGACGTGTCTGACGTGACCGGCTTTCCCGAGTGCCTCGACGGACGCGTCAAAACGCTGCATCCCGCCGTCCACGGCGGACTGCTGGCCATGCGGAGCAATCCCAAGCACATGGAGAAGCTCGATGAGCTGGGCATCCAGCCCATCGACCTAATCGTCATCAATCTCTATCCGTTCCGCCAGACCATCGCCAAGCCCGGTGTGACGCTTAATGAGGCCATCGAAAACATCGATATCGGAGGCCCCACCATGCTGCGGGCCGCGGCTAAGAACTGGCAGGACGTCGTGGTAATCGTCGATCCCGCCGACTACGGCGCGGTGCTGGGCGAACTGGAGCGCGACGGCGCGGTGAGCCGGGACACGAGGTTTGCACTGGCGTGCAAGGTATTCGAGCACACCGCCGCCTACGACGCGATGATCGCGGGCTACATGGACAGGCAGCGGGGCGTGACCTTCCCTGATACGCTGACGCTCACATTCGAGAAACAGCAGGACCTCCGCTACGGGGAAAACCCCCACCAGAGGGCGATGTTCTACCGGGAAACTGGCGACCTCTCAGGAACGCTGTGCGCCGCCCGACAGCTTCACGGCAAGGAGCTCTCCTACAACAACATCAGCGACACAAACGGCGCTCTGGATCTGCTGCGCGAGTTTGACGAGACATGCGTCATCGGCGTCAAGCACGGCAATCCCTGCGGCGTGGGAGTGGGGGAGACGGTATTCGAGGCTTGGCAGAAAGCGTATTTGGCCGACTCCGTTTCAATATTCGGGGGCATCGTAGTGACCAACGGGACGCTGGACAGACAGACCGCGGCTGAGATCAACAGAATATTCATCGAGATCGTCGTCGCGCCCGAATACGAAGAGGAAGCCCTCCGCGTACTTAAAAAGAAAAAGAACATCCGCCTGCTGGAGCTGCCGGGATTGGGCCGCCCGATGCCAGCGGGAACGCTGGACATGAAGAAGGTATCCGGCGGCCTGCTTGTCCAGGAAATGGATCTTGGTCTGCTGGCGGACGAGGGGCTCCGGGTCGTCACCCGCCGCGCTCCGACGCCCGCGGAGATGAAGGATCTCCTGCTGGCATGGAGGATAGTCAAGCACGTAAAGTCCAACGGCATCGTTCTTGCCAAAGACGGGCAGTCGCTGGGCATCGGTCCCGGCCAGGTAAACCGCATCTGGGCTACGCAGCAGGCGATCGAGCGCGCGGGCGAGCGCGCGAAGGGCGCATCGCTCGCGTCCGACGCGTTTTTCCCATTTGACGACTGTGTGAATGCCGCTGCCGGGGCGGGCGTCATCGCGATCATTCAGCCCGGAGGCTCGATAAACGACGCGGATTCGATCGCCGCGGCCGACGCGGCGGGAATCGCGATGGTCTTTACCGGCATGCGGCATTTCAAGCATTCCTGACAGGGGCGGCGCTTAGCCCAGGAAAGGAGCGGGCCAATTGAAAATCCTGATGGTAGGCGGCGGCGGCCGCGAGCATGCTCTAGTCTGGAAGCTGCTCAAGAGCCCGAAGGTCGGGGAGATACACTGCGCGCCCGGCAACGGCGGCATCGGCCGCGTCGCGCGCAACGTGCCCCTTGCGGCTACCGATATAGAGGGCATTACCGCCTATGCGGTCCGGGAGAGGATGGACTGGGTATTCGTCGCTCCCGACGACCCCTTAGCGCTTGGCCTGACAGACGCGCTGGAGGCGGCCGGAGTGCGGGCGTTCGGGCCCGGCAGGGACGCGGCGCGCATCGAGGGCAGCAAGGTTTTTGCCAAGGAGTTAATGAAAAAGTATGGCATTCCAACCGCGGACTGGGCGGTATTTGACGACCCGGCCGCAGCCCGGGACTGCGTCAGGGCGTGGGGAGCGCCCGTCGTCGTCAAGGCCGACGGGCTGGCGCTTGGTAAGGGCGTCATGGTCTGCGCGACGCTGCGGGAAGCGGAGGCCGCGATCGACGCGATCATGATCGAGAGAAGATTTGGAAATGCCGGGCAGAGGGTGGTCATAGAGGAATGCCTGACCGGGCCCGAGGTGTCAGCGCTGTGCTTCACCGACGGGAAAACCGTCGTGCCCATGGTCAGCAGCCAGGATCATAAGCGCGCTCTGGACGGCGATATGGGCATGAACACCGGCGGCATGGGCGCGATCGCGCCAAGTCCCAGGTACTCGCCCGAGCTGGCCGGGTACGTTGAGGAGCATATACTAAAGCCCACCATCGCTGCGATGGCCCGCGAGGGATGCCCCTTCCGGGGTGTGCTGTATGTGGGCCTCATGCTGACCGAAAAGGGCCCGCGCGTGCTTGAGTACAACGCGCGGCTTGGAGACCCGGAGACGCAGGCAATGCTGCCGCTTCTTGAAACAGACCTTGTCGACATCATAGAGGCTATCCGGGAGGAAAGGCTGGCCGACTGTAAAATAGAGTGGTCCGCAAAGAGCGCGGTTACCGTAGTCATGGCGTCGGGCGGATATCCCGGCTCCTACCGCAGGGGTCTGCCCATCACGGGGATCGAGGCCGCACAAAGTCTGCCGGGAGTTACGGTTTTTCACGCGGGAACGGCGTGGGACGGCGAGCGCTTCCTGACCGCGGGCGGACGCGTGCTGGGCGTAACGGCTCTCGCCGGTACGCTGGCGGACGCGATAGACCGGGCTTACGAGGGCGTAGCGCGGATCGATTTTGCGGACGCTCATTATAGGACCGATATCGGACGCCGCTGAAAAACAACAATACCCGGAAAAATACTAAATGGGGTATGGCATTGTACGCCGTTTTTTGATATGCTATGAAATATTGCGAGTGAGGAGATGGGGTTGGGCTCCATGAAAGAATACTGATGACGGCGCCTATTGTCGAAATGCGCGGGATCACGAAAATTTTCCCGGGCGTGGTGGCCAACGACCGTGTGGATTTTTCCGTGCGCAAGGGGGAGATTCACGCCCTGCTGGGCGAAAACGGCGCGGGTAAGTCCACCCTCATGAACGTACTGTCGGGAATTTATAAGCCCACCGACGGGGAGATCATACTGCGCGGCGAGCCGGTATCCTTTCAGTCTCCCCGCGACGCGCTCTCTCATAAGATCGGCATGATTCACCAGCATTTCCGGCTTGTAAAGGCTTTCACTGTGACCGAAAACATAATGCTGGGCGCGCGTGTTTCAGCACTCCTTAATAGAAAAAAGATGGATAAGGACGTCGTGTCGCTGGCCGAGCGGTATAATATGCCCGTGGATCCGCAGGCACGGATATGGCAGCTCTCGGTCGGCGAGCGGCAGCGGGTCGAGATACTCAAGGCGCTCTACCGAAAGGCC
>JAAYXU010000175.1 GCA_012515725.1 Clostridiales bacterium
GTACTTTCTCGACAGGGGGCTCGGGCTGGGGACATATTGATTCGTCTAAGGTAATTTATAAAATTTCTTCTCTTATCGAACCACCAACTTTCCCCCGCAATTCCCTCCGGGATTCGCGGCGGATATCCGTGCGTGATTGGGGAACGGATAGAAGGAAATACTAACCACAAAATACCAAAGCATTGACGTGGGAAAAAAAACCGATATAATAGAGTAAATGTGCGCTTCCCGCGAGGCGCACTTTTGCCCGAATCGCCGTCCCCATGAGGGGCGTGTGCCAATTGGAGGTATTTCATGAGAACCATCACTCCCGAGCCAAAGCCGCCGCTGCGCCTCAATGCGCTTCGGGACGCGGAAGGCCCGGTCGAGCTTCGGGGCATGGTCCACAACATACGCGACATGGGCGGCTTCAGCTTCGTGCTGCTGCGCACGGGCCGCCATATCGTGCAGTGCCTTTGGGACGCCGCGCGTCTTGGTGAGCTGCCCTTCCGCGAGAGCGACAGCGTGTGCGTCACGGGGCGCGCCGTACGGGAGCCGCGCGCGAAGCTAGGGTTTGAGATACATATCGACGGGGCCGCTGTATTAAGCCGCGCCGCAGAGCTTCCGCCCGTGACCCTTTATAAGCAGAACGTGAACCTGAGTCTGGACAGCCATCTTGCTTATCGGCCCGTGGTGCTGCGTCATCCGCTGGTTCGCGCGGTTTTCCGGCTGCAGGACGGCCTCTGCCGCGGATTTCGCGAATATCTGACCGCACAGGACTTCACCGAGATACACTCTCCCAAGATCGTGTCGGCGGGCGCTGAGGGCGGCGCGAACATATTCAAGCTGGACTATTTCGGCCGCAGGGCATTTCTGGCGCAAAGCCCGCAGTTCTACAAACAGGCGATGGTTCCGGTTTTCGGACGCGTATTCGAGATAGGGCCGGTATTCCGCGCCGAGCCGCACGATACGTGCCGCCATCTCAACGAATATACGAGCATGGATTTCGAGATGGGATTCATCGACAGCTTCCGCGACATCATGACGATGGAGACCGCGATGCTCGCCTATACGTTCGGACTACTGCGCGAGGAATACGCGGACGTGCTGGAGCTGCTGCGCATTACGCTGCCCGCCACCGATTCCGTGCCCGAGATTCCGTTTCATGAGGCAAAGGAAACCGTCGCCCGTGAGTACGGAAGGCCGATCCGCACCTATGCGGACCTTGAGCCTGAAGAGGAGCGTCTGCTGGGGCGCTGGGCCTCCGAGCACTGCGGCACGCCGCTCGTGTTCGTTACCCACTACCCGACCGCGGCGCGGCCCTTTTACGCGATGGATGATCCCGCCGACCCGTCGGTGACGCTGAGCTTCGATCTGCTGCTTGACGGTCTTGAAATCACGACAGGCGGGCAGCGCATACACGACTACGAGTCGCAGGTCGGTAAAATGCTCGGTCTGGGCATGAACCCCGACGAATTCGAGAGCTATCTCATGACCCACCGGTACGGCACGCCGCCCCACGGCGGTCTGGGCCTGGGCCTTGAACGCCTTACCGCCCAGCTTGCCGGTATCGACAATGTGCGCTACGCGGCGCTTTTTCCGCGGGATATGCACCGGCTGGAGCCGTAAATTGGAGGAGGATCCGATGTCCGTTACCCCTGAACAGGTAAAAAAACTGGCCCACCTAGCTCGACTCGAAATAAGAGACGACGAGCTTGCGGCGATGACGCGCGACATGGAGCAGCTTGTTGCCCTGGCCGATCGCCTGACCGCGCTGGATCTGTCGCAGACGCCGCCCATGGACCATGTGCTGCCCCGCGCGAACGTGCTGCGCGACGACGCGGAGCCCGTGGAATTCCCGCGCGAGCAAGCCCTTAGCGGCGCGCCCGAGGCAGTGGACGGCTGCTTTACGGTTCCCCGGGTCGTTGAATAGGAGGCGCGAAGTGAAGCTGTTTACTATGCCGGCGCTGATGCTGGCCCGGAAGATACACGAGGGCTCCCTTACCGCGCCCGAGGTCGCCGAAGCGTTTCTCGGACGCGTCAAGGAGCTTGATCCCAAGATCGGGGCGTTCCTGCTCACCGACCGCGCGTGGACGCTGGAGGCGGCTGAGCGCGCGCAGCGTCGAATCGACGCGCTCAAGGCCGAAGGAAAGCCGGTGCCGCCGCTTGCCGGTGTGCCGGTAGCCCTCAAGGATAATCTTTGCACCCGGGGCGTAGCCACGACCTGCGCCAGCCGTATGCTTGAGAATTTCACGCCGCCCTATGACGCCACGGCGGTGGAGCGGCTCTTCGAGTCGCTGATGGTGCCGCTTGGCAAGTGCAATATGGACGAGTTCGCGATGGGGAGTTCCACCGAGTATTCGGCATTCGGGCCGACGCGCAACCCCTGGGATCCGTCCCGGGTGCCCGGCGGAAGCTCGGGCGGGTCAGCGGCGGCGGTGGCCGCGCGTATGGCCCCGCTCGCGCTTGGCACAGATACCGGCGGATCGATCCGCCAGCCGGCGTCGTTCTGCGGTGTAACGGGTCTAAAGCCCACGTACGGCGCGGTCAGCCGCTTTGGCGCGGTAGCCTACGCCAGTTCGCTCGACCAGATCGGGCCGATCGGCCGTACGGCCGCCGACTGCGCGGCGCTCTTTGAGGTCGTCCGCGGCCGCGACGAGCGCGACGCGACGTCCGCGGACATCGACCAGCCCGCCTGTCTCAGGGACATCGGCGCTCCGCTGGACGGTATGAAGATCGGCGTGCCCTCGCAGTACATGGGCGAGGGGATAGCGCCCGCTGTACGGCAGGCCGTCGAGGCCGCGCTGTCGCGGTTCCGGGAGCTTGGGTGCAGCGTTACCGAGGTGTCGATACCGGCGCTGGACTACGCGCTGCCCGCCTACTATATACTTTCCTGCGCCGAGGCCGGATCGAATCTGTCGCGCTTTGACGGGGTGCGGTACGGCTACCGAGCACAGGGAGCCGGGGACATAGACGAGCTGTATTTGAGGACCCGCTCCGAGGGTTTCGGGGCAGAGGTCAAGCGCAGGATACTGCTTGGAACCTACGTGCTGTGCGCCGGGTATTACGACGAATATTATAAAAAGGCGCTGCGTATGCGCAGCCTTGTCAAAGCCGGTTACGAAAAAGCGCTTGGCAGTGCGGACATACTGATGACGCCCACCGCGCCCATCCCGGCCTTCGGTATCGGAGAGAAAGTCGACGAGCTGTCGATGTGCATGGCCGATATATGCACGGTGTCCGTTAATATCGCGGGACTGCCCGCCATATCGTTCCCGTGCGGATTTACGGACGGGCTGCCGGTGGGACTGCAGGCTATCGGCCGTCCCTTCGGAGAGGCCGCGTTGCTGCGGGCCGCCCACGCCTACCAGCAGATAACCGACTGGCACGTGCGCGTACCGGCTCTGTCGGAAGGAGGCCGGGCATGAAATACGAGATGGTAATCGGGCTCGAGATACACGCCGAGCTTAATACGCGGACAAAAATATTCTGCAGTTGCTCTACCCAGTTTGGCGCGGAGCCCAACACCCATGTGTGCCCGATATGCCTGGCCATGCCCGGCACGCTGCCCGTGCTCAACCGGCAGGCAGTCGAGAAATGCGTGACCGCGGGGCTTGCGCTGGGCTGCGACATCGCGCCTGAGGCCCACATGGACAGGAAGAACTATTTCTACCCCGATCTTCCCAAGGCCTATCAGATATCGCAGCTGTTCCGCCCGCTGTGCACCGGCGGCACGCTCGAGTTTGAGTACGAGGACGAGTCCGGGCAGGCGCGTATCGGACGCGTGCGCATCAACCGGATACATCTGGAGGAGGACGCTGGAAAGTCGATACACGATCTTTACGGCGCGTCGACGCTTCTCGATTTCAATCGGGGCGGCGTGCCCCTCATAGAGATCGTCACCGAGCCCGACATACGCTCGCCCGAGGAGGCTGGCGCGTTCGTTGACCGGCTGCGCTCAATACTGCGCTACGCCGGGGTATCGGACTGCCAGATGCAGGAGGGGAGCCTGCGGGCCGACATTAACCTCTCTATCCGCCCGGCGGGAAGCGATACGCTGGGAACCCGAACCGAGATGAAGAACCTTAATTCGATCCGCGCGATCGTGCGGGCCGCCCAAGCCGAGTTCCTCCGACAGACCGAGGTGCTGGAGGACGGCGGCGTGATCGTGCAGGAAACCCGGCGCTGGGACGACGCGAAGGGCCGGAGCCTGCGTATGCGCACGAAGGAGGAGGCCAACGACTACCGGTATTTCCCCGATCCGGATCTGCTGCCCATCCGCGTGGACGGTGACTGGCTGCGCGCGATACGGGACGCGCTGCCCGAGCTCCCGGGCAGCAAGCGGCGCCGGTATGTGGCCGATTACGGCCTTCCCGAGTACGACGCCGGAATACTCACCTCGGATCCGGCTATATCGGCGTTCTTCGAGGACGCCGTAGCGTGCGGCGGCGACGCCAAGGCGGTCAGCAACTTCATCATGGGCGACATGATGCGCATCGTAAGAGAGCGCGAGCTTGATTTTGCCGCGCTTCCATTCTCGCCCGCCGATCTGGCGACCCTCGTTAACCGGGTCGCAGAGGGCGTCGTGAGCATATCGGTGGCAAAGGGCGCGGTGCTTAATCAGATGTTTGAAGCGGGCGAGAGGCCCGACGCCGTAATCGAGCGCATGGGGCTCAGGCAGGTCAGCGACGAGGATACGCTGCGGGCGATCGCGCGCGACGTAATACGCGACAATCCCGGGGTAGCGCAGGAATACCGGGACGGAAAGACAAAAGTACTGGGCTTCCTGATGGGACAGGTGATGAAGAAGTCCCGCGGCAAGGCGCAGCCCGCCGCCGCCTCACAGCTCCTCAAGGAAGAGCTAGAGAAATAACATCTATCGACCCCAAACGCCATTCTTCGCATAGATAGGGCCGCCGCTCGACAAAAAAGAGGCGGCCCTGTTTGCTATGCTGTCCCCAATACGAAAGAGGAGGGGACTGGGGATGGAAGGAGTCCATGACGCCGGGTCTCGCGAGAGGCTCCGGACGCTGGCGGCTGTCGTCGTTCGGGCGCTGTGGCCGATCGCGGTCGCGCTGATGGGAATGCTCTCGGGCGGCGTGGTAGCGCTTGGAACGCTGCGACCCGCGGCCGCCGCGTTCGTGATGGCGGCGGCGGTGGCCGGGTGGCCGATATTGCCCGCGGCCGCCGGGTGCATCGTGGGGCTGTCGGCCGGCGGCTTCAGCCTGGTGCTGCTGGGAAGGATGATTCCGCCGGTGCTGGCGTGCTTTTCGGGAGCCGTGATGGCGCGCTCCGGGAAGCGCTTTTCGGTGGGTACGGGCCTCATGCTTCTCCTGGGCGTGCGGCTTGTGGCGCTGCCGTTTGGAACGCTGCTCCTCTACGACATACTGCTGTTCCTGCTGGAGACGGCGCTAGCCGCCGTACTCTACTATGCGTTTGTGAACGCGATGCGCGACCTCTTAAGCCGGGAATCGCCCCGGCAGGACAACGCGCTCCTTATGGCGCTGTCGCTGGGCGCGCTCATCGCGGGCATACCCGACTGGTCGGCCGGGCCGTTTTCGCTTCCTGTATTTGGCGGCGCGCTGCTGACGCTTTCGGCCGCGATCGTGGGCGGCGTGTCGCTGGGCGCTCCCGCGGGGCTGGCCGTGGGAGGCGTGCTGGCGCTGGTGGGCGCGGTGGATCCGTGGATGCTGGGCGGGCTGGGCCTGTGCGGGCTGGCCGCCGGAGCGATGAAGCCGATAGGCCGCGCGGGCGTGCTGGCCGGATGGACGCTGACCGCGGTTTTCCTGGGTATGCTGCTCACCGGCTCTCCCATTGGGCTCATGCCATGGGCGTCGGCCGCGGCGGCGATGGCGGCTGTGGCCGCGATACCCGAGGGCGTATGGGCGGGCGCGCGGCGCTGGGTTCTTGGCGAGAACGCCGCCGGAGAGCCCGCTCAGCTCATCGGAAAGATGCGCGAGCGGGCCGTTTCGCGCCTTCATTATTTCGCCGGGTGCTTCAAGGCGCTCTCTCAGGTATTCGCCGAGGTGGCCGGAGCGCCTCCGGGCACGTCGTGCGAGGAGGTGTCGCCGCTTCTGGAGGCGGTCGCGCAGGACGTATGCAACCGGTGCAGCCGCCGGGCCGAGTGCTGGGAGCGGCAGTTTTTTACGACCTGGAACTACTTTGTCACCGCGCTGGCGCGGCCGGGCCAGCGGGCGGCGCTATGGCCGCACGATTTTCCCGAGGAATTCCGCGCGAGCTGCCTTCACTTTGACGATGTGATCACGGCGCTGCGTGCGGTCTGGGGGCTGTACCGCGTGCGGTTCGGCATGGCGGTCAGGATGGAGGAGAGCAGGACTCTCATCAGCCAGCAGCTCTGCGGCGTCGCGGAGGTAATGGACGATCTGGCAGGACAGCTCAATCTGCGGCTGCGCCTCAAAAGAGATCTCAACCTCATACTCCGGGACGCGCTCGTCCGCCAGGGCTGCGCGGTAAAGGAGCTGACGGTGCAGGAGAACGCGAGGGGTCTGCGCGTCAGCGTGACGGCGCGCGCCTGCGGAGGCCGCCGCCGCTGCATACAGGAGTATATGGGCGTACTCTCGAGGGAGCTTGGTCGGCCGATGCGCCGCCGGGAAACCGGATGCGACAGCGCGGGCGGCTACTGCCGCCTCGAGTTCAACGAAGCGGGCGCTCTGCGGGTGCAGTCGTCGGCCGCCCAGCAGCCTGCCGAGGGCGGTGTATGCGGGGACAGCTGGTGTTGCCGCGCCGTGGACTCGCGCAGCTATCTCATGGCGTTATCCGACGGCATGGGCAGCGGCAGCCGCGCCGCCGTGGAAAGCTCGGCCACAATAAACCTGCTGCGCCATTTCTACGAGGCCGGGTTTTCCGACGAGGTGATATTTAAGACCATCAATTCCGTGCTGCTGCTGCGCTCAGGCAGCGAGATGTACGCGACCGTGGACCTGTGCCTTTTCGATCTGATCTCCTGCCGCGCCCGGTTTATTAAGATCGGCGCCGCGCCCTCCTTCATACTGCGCGGCGGCCGGGTCTATACGATACACGAGCCGACGCTGCCGCTTGGCATACTCGAAAACGTGCAGCCCGCGGCGGTCAACAGGCGCATTGAGGAGGGCGATATCATAGTGCTCATGAGCGACGGCGCGGCCGGCGACGGTAAATGGGTCGAGGAAGCGCTGCCGCGGCTGGGCGGACTGTCACCGCAGGCGATGGCCGAGCGGCTCCTGGCGATGTCCATTCAGTACCAGACCCGCGGCGACGACCGCACCGTGGTGGCGGCCCGGGTCCGCAAAGGCGGCGCGATGGATACTGCCATACCGGCAAAGCTCAATCACTGGCAGGCGCGGATTGACGCGGACGGAGAATATATGTCCGAGGAAGGGAATTAACCTCCGGGCTTTCGCGCGGGTTTTTCATGTTCTGAAGAAGAGGTTGTCGCTCCGCTGGGTTTTTCATGTTCTGAAAAAGAGGTTGTCGCTCCGCTGGGGTACCTTTCTGCCTTGATGCAGAAAGGTACCAAAGAAATCAAGATGTTTCAAGTCGGCCTCCGGCACTAAAATCAACGAGCTGATAATGAGAAACAAGAATTACTGCTTTGATTTTAATGCCGGGACGAGAACAGCCCTCCTTCGCGTATGCTGCGGCTTCGCCTCCGCCGTCTCCGGATCCGGCACTAAACATTGATTTGCTTACTATTCTTATAAAATACCACTATTTCGATGTTTAGTGCCGGACCGATGAAACATCGGGGAACGTTATTTAGAGTACGGGCGACGCGGGCGTCTCCCCGCTGCGATCAGGCTCAGCATCAGAACGCAGTATTTTTCTCATGTACCAATTGAAGAATGTACTACTCATCAGCTTGATCTGTAGTCGGGGTCCGGGGGTCTTGAAGCGCCCTGCGGCTCGCCTGCCACAAAGTCGCAGCGCAAGCTTCCGAAGGCCGCCATGGTATCATCGGCGTAAGCCACCATGGCGGCCGAGGGGTTAGCGGAAAGCGCCGACTTTGGGGCCAGAGACGCAGGTCCCCGGCGCTTCTCGACCCCCGGGTTTTTGGGCACTTTTTTCAAAAAAGTGCCATCCGTTAAGCCTATATTACTGCTGTGCTAAGAGGGTAATCCCAGATTCCCGACGCTTCTCGACCCCCGGGGTTTGGGCACTTTTATAAAAGTGCCATAAATAAGAAAGCTTATTAATTTACGCTCAAATAGCGCTAAACAGATAAATGCCGGTAAGTAAATACTGCCGTCCTGGCAGCTGGCGACTCCTTTTCATACGCGTCGCCGGGCGCACTCGCCAAAAGAACGGCGGCGTTCCGTAGGCCAACCGAAAAATTTTCAGTCTGAACGTGCATTTTGGACGTGTTGGTCCAGTTTTTTCGCTGGATTTTCGTTTTACCATATTTTTGAGGGTATTTAGCCAAAGGTCTTTATTTCTTGTTTTTTGAGTGCTATGATGAACCTGCGGAAGTGACGCGGGGGGATTGCGATGGACGCCGTAGACAGGAAAATTCTCAACTGCCTTCGGGAAAACGCGCGTATGAACGCGTCGGTTATCGGCGAGCGCGTCAGCATGTCGGTATCAGCGGTCATCGAGCGCATCAGGAAACTCGAGGCCTCGGGCGTCATCAGGCAGTATACCGTTGTGCTCAACCCCAAGCGCATAGGCAAGGACATATGCGCGTTCATACTCGTCAGCTTCGAGCATCCCCGCTATAACGACAGCTTCATCGAAAGCGTCGCCAGCCTTGCCCAGATCACCGAGTGCCACTATATTACCGGGGATTTCGATTTCATGCTCAAGGTCATGACCGGAACCACCGAGGAACTGACCGGCATCATCAATTCCATCAAATGCATGAAGGGCGTATCCTCTACCCGGACGCTGGTCGTGCTGTCCACGACCAAGAACGAGCTTTCGCCTCTGCCCGACGCGTAAGCGCCGAGACTGCCCGGCTTACTTTGTTTACGCTACTCAGTACTATAAAATAACAGATATGGGAGATGTGTCTATGATTATCGGCATTCCAAAGGAGATCATGCGCGGAGAGCGGCGGGTCGCGGCCACTGCGGAAACCGTGGCGGCGATGATAGACGACGGTGCTACCGTGCTGGTCGAGCGGTCGGCCGGAGAAGGGGCGCTCATTCCCGACGAGCGGTATGTAGCGTCCGGGGCGCGCGTGGTTGACGACCCGGCGGCGCTCTACGCGGCCGCCGATGTGATACTCAAGGTCAAGGAGCCCCTCTACAACGAGTCGCTGGGCTGCCATGAGATCGAGCTCATGCGTCCGGGGCAGACGCTCATCACGTTCATCCATCCGGCGTCCCCGGCAAATCACCAAATGGTGCGCGAAATGGCCGCACGGGGCATCACAGGGCTTACGCTGGACGGTGTGCCCCGCATTTCCCGCGCCCAGAGCATGGACGCGCTCACATCGATGTCTACCTGCGCCGGTTACAAGGGTATGCTGATGGCGGCCTCGGATCTTTCCCGCTTCATGCCCCAGATATTCAGCGCCGCCGGGTCGATCGCGCCCAGCCGTGCGCTCATTATCGGGGCCGGTGTGGCTGGACTGCAGGCCATCGCGACCGCCAAGCGCCTGGGCGCAGCGGTATTCGCCGCCGACATCCGTCCGGCCGCCGCCGAGCAGGCGCGCTCGCTGGGAGCCCGCATCATCGAGACCGGCGTGCCTGAGGACGTGGCCGTCGGCCAAGGCGGGTACGCGAATCCGCTTCCCGAGCGGTGGCTGCTGCGTGAGCGTGAGGCGCTTGCCGAGGCCGTGGCCGGCATGGACGTCGTGTTCTGCTCAGCGCTCGTGCCCGGCAGACTGGCTCCGGTGCTCATCACCGACGAAATGGTGGCCGCGATGACGCCGGGCTCGGTGATCGTAGACATATCGATCGATCAGGGCGGCAACTGCGCCGCGACCGTGCCGGGCGAACGGGCGCAGCGGCACGGCGTTATTGTCGAGGGCATCAAGAACATACCCGGTATGCTGCCCGTCAGCTCGACGTTCATGTTTGCCAAGAACGTGCTCAGCCTGCTACGGTACCTGACGCATGACGGAAAAATCGCGCTCGACCGCAGCGACGAGATCGTATCGGGTATATTGACGACCTGTGACGGTGAAATCGTACACGCCGGGGCCAGGGAGGCCATGGGGCTTAAGTAAGATTGGGGAGGCCGCTATGCATCCGCTTATACTCATTGGTATATTCGTAGCCGCCGCGCTTATAGGATACCGGCTCATCGGAAAGGTGCCAAGCCTGCTGCACACGCCGCTCATGTCGGGCATGAACGCGCTTTCGGGCATCACGCTGCTGGGGGCGCTGACCGCGACAGGCGCGGCGATGCAAACCGGCAGCCGTGCGCTGGGCGGCGTCGCGGTATTTCTGGCGATGGTCAACGTCGCGGGCGGCTTTGGCGTAACGCACCGTATGCTGCGCATGTTCAGAGGCAGGGAGGACCGCGAGCGATGAGCGACGGATTGTATTACGCGCTGTGCGGCGCGCTGACGCTGGGCGTACTTGCGGGAATAGCGATGATGGGCAGCGTGCGCTGGGCGGCGGCCGGAAATCTGCTGTCTGCAGGGTGCGTCGCGGCGGCGATCGCGCTGACGCTGTGGCGCGGCGGGATTATAGGCGACACGCTCCTGTGGA
>JAAYXU010000176.1 GCA_012515725.1 Clostridiales bacterium
AGAACTTCCGGCGGCTGATGGCGGATCGCCCCTACCTGAAGCGGGTCATGGCCGACGGGGCCGCCCACGCGTCCCGGAACGCGGCCAAAACGCTTGCTAAGGTGCGCAGGAAGATCGGCTATCTGATGCCTTGACAGCGACGCGCGCGGATGCTATGATTGTAAACATAGCACAAGGACAATGTTTACAATAGGAGACATGCGATGCGCATAACGCCCCGCCATATGATACTGTCGTGCCTGTTCACGGCGCTGACCGCCGCTGGCGCGCTCATCAGCTTTCCGCTGCCGCCCTTTCCAGGCAAGGTGACGCTGCAGATATTCGTTCTGGTGCTCTGCGCCCGCGTGCTTCCGCCGTTTCCGGCTTTTCTGTCGGCGCTGGCGTATCTGCTGCTGGGGCTTGCCGGCGTTCCGATACTGTCGATGGGAGGGGGGCTGCAGTATGTGCTGCAGCCTACGTTCGGGTATCTGGTGGGATTTCTGGCGGGTGTTCCGCTGGCCAGCGCGCTCTATCGGGCGCGCGCGCTGCGCATGAGGCCCGCCCTGTGGGTCGTCGTACCCGGCGCGGCCTTTCTGCTGTGCACATACGGTCTGGGCGTCCCGTGGCTCGGGTTTATCATGAACGGCGTCATGCACGCGCAGATGCCCTGGACGCGGATCATCGCCACAGGCTGCCTGCTATTTCTGCCCATCGACGCCGTAAAGGTAGCGCTTGCGGAGCCCGCCGCCCGCTTTATCGAACGGCTTGCAGGGCCGCGGTAATACTCCCGGGTGTCCAAAGGCCCGGTAGAACGCTGCCGGGTAAAATCTGGAGGTAAGGAACGATGAAGAAAGTATCACTGCTGCTGGCCGGAATCGGGGGCTACGGTGCGACCTATGTGAGCGCGCTGCTGGCGGCGGCCGACGGGGGAGAGTTCACGATAGCGGGCGTGGCCGATCCGTACTACGACGCCAGCCCGCACCTCGAGGATCTCCTGCGGCTGGGCGCGCGGCCGTACCGGTCGGTTGAGGAGTTTTACCGGGAGAACAGCGCGGAGCTTGCGATCGTTTCAACGCCGATACAGTTCCATGGGGATCATGTCGAGCAGGCCGTGGGCCATGGCAGCCATGTGCTGTGCGAAAAGCCTCTGGGCGCGACGCTCGCTGAGGGCCGGCGTATACTGGACGCGCAGAGCCGGTCGGGCCGGTTCGTCGCCATCGGGTACCAGTGGTCGTACTCGCAGGCCATCCGCACACTCAAGGCCGACATACTCGACGGACGATTCGGACGGCCGCGCAGGCTGCGCGCTCTGGTGCTGTGGCCCCGGAATCTTTCGTATTTCCGGCGTCCGTGGGCGGGCAGGCAGTATGTGGACGGGCGGGCGGTATTCGACAGCGTCGCCAACAACGCTGCGGCGCATTATCTGCACAACATGCTGTTCGTACTGGGCGGCCGCCCCGACGAGAGCGCGGAGCCGCTGAGTGTGACCGCAGAGCTCTACCGGGCCAACGCGATCGAGAACTTCGATACGGCGGCGATGCGCATAACGACAGGCTCGGGGGCGGAGATCCTTTTCATCGCGGCCCATCCCGTGGAGCGGACGCGCAACCCAGTGTTTCATTTTGCGTTTGAAAAAGGCGACGCGTACTGCGACGAAAATGCCCAGATCACCGCGGTCTTCCGAAACGGGGAGCGCAGGGAGTATGGCAATGCGGGCGCCGATCCGGACAACAAGCTCTGGGAAGCGATCGCGGCGGTTCGCAGCGGCGCGCCGCTTTCGTGCACTGCCCGGACAGCGCTGCCCCACACGCTGTGCATAGAGGCGGCCCGGCAGTCGGTTCCGGAGATTCCGGCATTTCCCGGGGAGCTCGTCCGCACCGACGAAAACAGACAGCTTGTGTATGCCAGGGGCCTTTTTGACGGTCTGCAGGGGTGCTACGACAATTGGCGGCTGCCCTCGGAGATGGGATTTGCATGGGCCCGACGGGGCGGCGAGGTCGATGCCCGGGCGCTGCTAATGGGGTCCCGGAAGCTGAAGGCTCGGATATAGGCTCCCAATAGCCGTATCCGGCCCGGATGTTACATTGAGAAGACGATATTCGCATATTGACAAAGGGACGGGTTCGCAGTATTCTTTGTACCGTCGCGGGAATACCATGTTTTAGAGGTCTATATGGTGCTATAGACTGCATGAGTATGTTCATACATAAACCGGCGTTGGCCGGAGTAAAATAAGGAGCTGTCTCATGAAGGATCGTTTTGACTTATTTATACTAATCGGTATCGGCGTATCCCTGCTCTCGTTTGTGTTCGCACTGTGGCTCAATCACTGGGTCAAGTCGAGGCCCTCTTCGAATGAGCGCATCGCACAGATCGGCAAGCTCATACGAAACGGCGCAAATACGTTCATCAGGAAGGAATACATTGTACTGGCGCGCTTTGCCGGCGTTGTCGCGCTGCTCATCCTTCTCTTCGTTCCTCAGCCCATATGGAAGGGCGACTACCTGCGCAACATTATCATGGCAGTATCCTATATCGGCGGTACGGTATTCTCTGCTGTCGCGGGCGTCATAGGCATACGGGTCGCAACAATAGCCAATATGAAGACCGCCGAAGCCGCGCAGACCGGGATCCGGCCCTCGTTCCTTACGGGCTTTAGGGGCGGCTCGGTCATGGGCATGGCGGTAGTAGGAAGTACGCTGCTGGGCGTATCGCTGGTCATGCTCATCACGAACGACACGACGGCGCTGCTCGGGTTCAGCTTCGGGGCCAGCTCGCTGGCGCTATTCGCGAAGGCCGGTGGAGGTATATTCACAAAGACCGCCGATGTGAGCGCCGACCTCGTGGGCAAGGTTGAATTGGGCATTCCCGAGGACGACCCGCGCAATCCGGCGGTTATAGCCGATAACGTGGGCGACAATGTCGGCGACGTGGCGGGGATGGGCGCGGATCTTTTCGACTCGAACGTCGCGTCGATAACGGCGGCACTCGTCATCGCAGCCGCGCTGGACAGTTCCGCCGGAGGCCTGGCCCACGCCTCGATGGTGCTGTGCTATGCGGCCGCGGGGCTACTGGCGTCCATCATAGGCGTCGGGCTGGCGCGCATGGGAAAGAGGAGCGGCCCGACCGGAGCGCTCAACCTGAGCACATACATCACGACCGCGATATTCGGCGTGCTGACTGCCGCGGCGACCTGGGCGTTCGACTTCGAGTGGCGCATATGGGGCGCAAGCGCGGTGGGACTGCTGGTAGGCGTCGTGATCGGCCTTGCGAGCGACTATTTCACAAACGATCTGAGAAAGCCCGTCCGGAATGTGGCCAAAGCATCGGGCTCTGGCCCGGCTTTCACGATTCTCTCGGGTGTGTCCTACGGATTCCTGAGCACGCTTCCCGCGATGGCGGGCATCGCGGTGTCGGCGCTTGCGGCATATAAGCTGTGCGCTCCGCTGGGCGACGGATACGCGATGTTTGGCATTTCGATGGCCGCCGTGGGTATGCTCTCCATCGTGGGCATGATCATATCCAACGACGCGTACGGCCCCATCGTGGACAACGCGCGCGGGCTCGTCGAAATGGGCGGCCTGGGCGAGGAGGCGCTCGAAATATCCGATTCGCTGGACAGCGCGGGCAACACCGTAAAGGCCATCACGAAGGGATTCGCGATAGGCGCTGCGGGCCTGACTGTCATCGCGCTGCTGGGCGCGTTCATCAGCGAGGTGAATACCCATGCCGCCAAGCTGGGCGTAGAGGGCATAACGGGATTCGACATCATGAACCCGGTCGTTTTCTTCGGAATGCTGGTGGGAGCGGCTGTTCCCGCGGTATTCTCAGCGCTGCTCATACTGGGCGTTGACCGCAACGCACAACGAATGGTGGCAGAGATTCACCGCCAGTTCAGGGAGATCATCGGACTGCGGGAGGGCAAGGAGGGCGTTGTGCCCGAATACGATCGCTGCATCGAGATCGCCACGCACGGCGCGCTGCGCGAGCTCATCCCGGCCGGACTCATAGCAATCGGCGCGACGCTGGCTGTTGGCTTCATAGGCGGCGTACAGGCTATCGGCGGCTTCCTGTGCGGGAATATCATCAGCGGCCTCCTGCTGGCCCTTTTCATGAGCAACGCGGGCGGACTGTGGGACAACGCGAAAAAGTATGTGGAAGCGGGCAACCTCGGGGGCAAGGGCTCTCAGGCGCACAAATCCGCAGTCGTCGGAGACACGGTGGGCGACCCGTTCAAGGACACGGCCGGGCCCTCAATCAATACGCAGATTACCGTGGTTTCGCTGGTATCGTCGCTGGCCGCGGCGCTCTTCCTCGCGTATTCGCTGTTCTAGCACATACAGGTATAAAAAGGGGCGTCCGAGCGACGCCCCTTTCCTGATGGATAAACCGTCATGGCCGCTCGCGTATATCCGCGCCGCCCGAAACGGTCTCGATGCGGATACGCGCTCCGCCGCCCGCCACATCTCCCGCGATATCGCTCCTCGAACTGCCTCCGGACGTTATCACGACAGGAAAGTCGTTGCTTAGTCTGCCGGATATCGAGTGGAAATCCAGCGAGAAGGCGGCATCCGAAGGCAGGTACAGCGTGACACGGCCCGAAGTACTCTCGCAGTGGATCTCGTCCAGGCGATCGACGGTCAGCGTTATACTCCCCGACACGGACTCGGTTTCGATCGGTCCGGCGACTGCGTCAGCGCGGATGCTTCCCGAGATCGTATTAGCCTTAAGTCCGCCGGTAATCGAGCCATCATACTCCAGGTCGCCCGATACGCTGTTGAAATCCACGCTTCCCGCCTCGACATACGGAAAGAAGCAGCCTCCGGATACCGTTTCGATCCGCACTGCGTCCAGTGTGCAGCTAAGCTCCGCCGCGTCGATTTCGCCCGACACGTTATCTATCTCCAGAGCGCCGGTATAGCTTTCGGGGACCGTAATCGTCAGCGAGCAGTTGTTGCGGCGCAGTCCGTTGCGTGGGTACTTCACATCGAAAGTCAGCGTGCCGCCCTGCGTCCGCATTTCCAGCGTAAGCGGATCGCCCGAGGTGGTGCAGTCTCCTGCAAGCCGCGCCGTGATACTGTCGCCGCCCGACACGAGCGTTATGGGACAGGATACGTCCGAGATGACCACCCGGGTAATGCCCTCGGGCAAGGCTTCCCGCGTCTCGTCGACAGTGTACTCGGTCACAGGCCCAAGGCCCCATCCGCTGAAGTTCCCGAACGAGAACCCGAAGTGGCGCCCATTTGTTTCGTAGAGAATCCACACGCCCAGACCAAGCAGGGCGAACAGCACGAATGCACCGGCGCATATGAGCGCCGCCAGCGCGGCAGGTTTCATTTTCATGAGAGGCGACCTCCTTTAATAATGCTTATATGGGATCGAATGTATGCAGCCGTACCCCGGAATAGGCATTTCGATACATAATACATGCCCATCGTCAGAAGGCCCGTGAGTCCCAGCAGCGACAGCCCGAACAGCATCGCCGCGCCCCAGGGGATCGGGCGGTACCACAGGAGCGCAATGGGCGACAGCAGCAGCCCAAGCCCGGTGGCGAAAAGAGAAAGTACGACGGCCCACAGCGCGAGCCATACGGCAAAGACCGTGGCGAAAATCGGCAGCCCCAGTATGAGATCAAAAAGCAGCAGTCCCATACCGGCCAGCAGCCCCCGGCCCACCCGTGTTCCCACCGGCTCCGCCTCGGGAGGAGGCGCTTCCGACGTATACTGCGCCGCGATCTCAGCAGGATCGCCCAGGTCCCGCGTTACCTCCTCCTCGGGCTTACCGCCCGAAAGAGCCGTCGCGAAGTGCTCCTCGAAATCCGCCAGTATGTCGTCTCGCTCCGGGCCGGGCAGCGCGCCCAGAGCGGCCGAAAGTCGGCTCATGAACTCATTTTTTGTCATCGCTCTTTCCTCCTGCCTCGATGATGATACGGTTTACTCCGGTGACGAACGTGTACCATTCGGCGTGAAGCTCCCTGCGGAAACCGTCTCCGGCCGGGGTGAGCCGGTAGTATTTCCGGGGCGGGCCTCCCGACGATTCCTCCAGATAGGTGCTGACGTAGCCGTCGGACTTTAGGCGGCGGAGCACCGGATAGAGCGTGCCGTCGGCGATCTTGATGGTTCGCGCCAGATCGCTGGCCAGCTCGTAACCGTACCGATCGCCCTTGACCAGTTGAGAGAGCACGCACAGCTCCAGTACGCCCTTTTTGAACTGGATATGCATCTGTACCTCCATTCCCCGAGTTATTGGTCTGAGAGCAGTACTAGTCCATAACCAGTACTGGCCACATAATAAATGTTCGCGGGGCGTTTGTCAATATATAAATGATGAAATTTCCAGAAAACCATACCGAGCGGGAATCGCCCCGCAGAGCATTATGGGTGTGAACCGGAACACGCCGCTTTCGCACGGATGATGCAAGCATGTGTGAATATGAAGCAAACCCGGGCTCGGCAGAGGGATAATACGCCGCGCTTTTTCAAAAGCTGTAAGAGGCAGGATTCCAAAGGAAAGAGGCGTTTTTGTGCATATCCCAAGACCGATCCGGGGCCTTGCGGCTTTGCTTCTAATCGCGCTCACGCTGACGCCGTTAGCGCCGGGAACTGCGCGGGCGGCCGTTGAGGACGCGGCGGATATACCTGATCCCGCGCTGCGCGCGGCGCTGGAGTCGGTGACGCGAAAAAGCCCCGTTACGAAAAAGGCGCTCGCGGGTCTGACGGGCACGCTGGATCTTGCGTTCTCGGATATCCGCTCGCTAACGGGGCTCGAGCATGCGACCGGTGTGACGCAGCTGCTTCTCTCGGGCAACTCCGTCACCGACATCGCCCCGCTTACCGCGCTCTCCTCGCTCAAACGCCTGGATCTCGACTACAATCCGATCGCAAGCCTGCCCGGGGATCTGTCGGGACTCACTGCGCTCACGGAGCTGCATCTGGGCCGTAACCGGCTTGACTCGATTCCCGAGGACGCGATAAACAGCCTGCCGAGCCTTCGGAGGCTGTATCTAGAAGAGCTGACGCTGTCAAACGCGCCACGCGATCTGTCGGGGGTGGCTGACACGCTGAACCGACTCTTTATCGGTGGGACCGTGCTGACTGACACGTCTTTCCTGATCGCGCTTGTGCGGCTGGAGCTACTGGATATGCGGGAGTGCGGCCTACGCGCGGTCCCGCCAGCCCTCGAGTCGCTGACAGCGCTCCGGTTTCTGTACCTGCAGCGCAACGAGATCGAGGCGCTGCCCGACTGGATCGGCGGTCTTGGCCGCCTGGAGCGGCTGGATATGACGGGAAACCGCCTCGGCGCGCTGCCCGCGTCGATGGCTGGTCTGACAAAGCTCCGGCATCTGGTATTGTCGGACAACGCGCTCTTCGCGCTGCCCGGCTGGATCACCGGCCTGTCCGCGCTTGAAGTGCTGCTCGTGAGTAACAACTACCTGACGGCGGTCCCCGAAGGGTTTCACACGCTGCGCAATCTGTACCGCTTCTCGTTTCAGAATAACAGCCTGCGCTCGATCGCGGCGGTCGGACGCATACCGGTGGGCTATCCCTACCAGGTCAGCTTCAAATATAACCTGCTTAATCTCAAGGACGACGCGACAAACGGTCTGCTGCGCTACTACGGCAAGGGCGGCACGGAGCAAAAGACGCCGATCACCGCGCGGATCGTGTCGGCCGACACGGGCGGTGTGCGCATCGAATCCGACTTCGATATGGATCGTCACGACCCGTTCCTCGCGGGCTGCACCGTCGGCCCGCCCCGGCTCTACCGTATGGGCGACGACGGCGTATACCGTCTGGCGGCTACCGGCGAGTACAGCAGGGAGCGACGCGCCGCGCTCGTCAAAGACAGCGAGAGCCTTGCGGAGGGCATGCGCCTAACATACTGGCTCGTGATACCGGTGACGCTCTCCGACGGCACGCGCGTA
>JAAYXU010000013.1 GCA_012515725.1 Clostridiales bacterium
ACCGAACAGCGCTCCAAGCTCGGATCGTATCAGAACCGGCTCGAGCACACGATCAACAACCTGGGTACCTCGGCTGAGAACCTCACGGCCGCCGAGTCCCGTATCCGCGACGTCGACATGGCCAAGGAGATGATGGAGTATACGAAGATGAACATACTCAGTCAGGCTGCACAGGCCATGTTGGCCCAGGCCAACCAGCTGCCCCAGCAGGTGCTTCAGCTGCTGCAATAAGTCCCTACGCGACACCAATGGCGCCGCAGGGCGCCATTGGTGTTCCTTTTTAGGCACGAGAAAGGAGCGGCTCTATGAATCGAGAGATTTACGCGATCGAACCGGTTGCGAGATTACGGCTGGCAGCGGATCCGGGCGTTGCGCCCAGGCGGGACGCCGTCCCCAGACAGAACGTTCCAGCACCGCCCCGGCCCCTAACCGACAAAACCGCGCTCGAAGCGCGCATAGAAGAAATAAACCGGGAACTGGCCGGGCAGCACAAACGGATCGAGTACAGCTTCCACGACCGGCCCGACGCCTGTATCGTGACCGTGATAGACACCCGGACAGGCGAGGTGATCCGGCAGATTCCCTCCGAAAAGCTGCTGGACATGGCTTCAGCGATCTGGGAGCGTTTCGGTCTCTGGGTCAACGAGGAGCGATAGGAGGCGGATATGGCAAGCGTATCAACGACATACCAGGACCTGCGCATCGGAGGTCTTGCTACCGGGATTGACACCGACTCGATCATGGAAAGTCTGATGAAGGCCGAGCAGGCCAAGGTCGCCCGGATCGAGCAGGAAAAGCAGTCCGCGCTCTGGCAGCAGGAGGCCTACCGGAAGCTTATAGACAGTATACGCGACTTCACGACCGGCGATCCAAATAAGGTCGGAATATTCTCCGATACCGGCTATCGGAGTGTGACGACCGTGGGCGGGACCGGCGCTGTGTCGTTCATCGCGGGAAGCGGCGCGCAAATCGGCGCTCATACGATCAACGCCGTAGCGCAGCTGGCCACCGCCGCGTCGGTCTCAAGCGTCGGCGAATGCGTCGGACAGATAACGGGATCAGCCGATCTGAGCGGCGGGCCGATCGCGCTCACAGGCACGTCCTTCGCGCTCAGGCTGGACGGTGTGCAGCAGACGATCTCCTTCGACGCGGACTGCGCCGACATTAATGATCTGGTCGCGGCGCTGCAGCAGAAGGTTGACCTCGCCTTTGGCGCGGGCCGGGTAACCGTAGGATCAGAGGGCGGCCGCCTGACGCTGGACGCAGAGGGCAGCATATTGCAGGCGATCTCGGCAGAGGGCGTGAGCGCGCTGCCAAAGCTGGGCATAGCGCCGGGAGCCAGGAACGGGGTCATACTGGGAAATACCGCCGAGACGGTTTTCGGTATCGCAGAGGACATCGAGTTTTCGATAAACGGCGTATCCTTTCACTTCACGAAAGACGACACGCTCACCACGATAATCCGCGAAGTCAACCAGTCCGACGCCGGGGTAACGCTCAGCTACAGCGCGATGACCGACGGCTTTACGCTGCGCTCGAACCAGACCGGCGCGGCCTCGCAGATCGTCATCGAGAACACGAGCGGCGGTCTGTTTGGCGCGGACGGCGCGCTCGGGATCGATACCGGGACGGTGCGCAACGGGCAGGACGCCGTTTTCTATCTCAACGACCCGGATCAGCTGCGTCCCATTTACCGCAGCGAAAATATATTCACGATCGACGGAGTGACGCTGTCGCTCAAAGCGGTGACCGACGTGGCCGTCACCTATACCGTCGCCGACGACGTGAACGCGCTCCGGCAGAAAATCATGGACTATGTCGAAGAGTACAACGGCCTGCTCGAGCAGATATCGTCGCTCGTCTCGGAGAAGCGGGACTATGACATGAGGCCCCTGACCGACGCGGAAAAGGAAGAAATGTCCGAAACTGAGATCGCCAAATGGGAGGAGAAAGCAAAGAAGGGGCTCCTCAGAGCCGACTCGCTGCTTGGCGGACTCTACCACAGGCTGCGCATGGCTTTTTCCTCGCAGACCGAGGGCGCGGGGAGCAGCTTTGCCGAGTGCGGCATCACCACATCGCTCTACACGAACAAGGGCAAGCTGGTCATCGATGAAAAGAAGCTGACCGCCGCGCTCGAAAAGGACGCGGACGCCGTCATGGCCCTTTTCACGAAGGAATCCGGCATAGGCTACACCCGGGATCTCACGTCTGAGGAAGCCGCGCAGCGGTATGAGGAATGCGGATTCGCGCACCGGATCAACGATATTTTCATGGATCATGTATCTACCCGCCGCAACGCCGCGGGGCTAAAGGGCATCCTGCTCGAAAAAGCCGGACTCATCGGAGACGTGACCGAGTTTTCCAACGCGATATCCAAAAACATCGAGAAAATCGACAGGAGAATAGAGCAGGCCAACCGGCGCATGGACGAGCAGGAGGACAAGTACTGGAGAGCCTTCGCCGCGCTGGAGGAGGCCGTAAATACTATGAACTCACAAAGCAGCTGGATTACCTCGATGATGGGACAAGGGTAAGGGGGCAGCGATATTGGATTCACAAAAAGCGCTCAATCATTATCTGGAGCAAAGCGTACAGACGGCAAGCCCCGCGCAGCTGACGCTCATGCTGTATAACGGCTGCGTAAAGCAGCTGCATCTGGCCGGAAAAGCCATAGAAACGGGAGACGCGGAGGCGGCAGGTTGCGCGCTCATCAAGGCGCAGCGCATCGTTCGCGAGCTGCGCACAACGCTGGACGACCGATACGAAGCCGCTGGCCAGCTGCGTCCGCTCTATGATTTCGTGCTGGATACGCTCATCGCCGCTAATGTCCGGAAGAGCCGGCAAAAGGTGGAGGACGCCGCGGACATAATAACCGGGCTGCGCGAAGCATGGGCGCAGGCCATCCGACTAAAGGACCGGCCGCCGGGCAAGGCGGCGATATAGTGAACCGGCATGGACGAGCTCATGAATGAAAGGAGGGAGCTGTTCAACCGGTACTACCGGCTGGCCCAGGAGCAGGAGCAGGCGATACTGTCGCGGGACATGGGCGACCTTGAGGCGCTGCTCGATGAGAAGAACCGACTCATCGCACAAATCGACTCCCTGAGCGAAAGGATCGGAAGCGGAAGCGACAGTCTGCTCAATGACATTATCATAAAAATCGCCGCTCTGGAGCGAAAAAACATCGCTGGGGCGCGGGAGCGCATCGCCGGGCTGCGCCGGGAGATGGCCGAGTCGAAACGCAGACGCGAGTGCATCAGCCGGTACGCCCGGTAGCGCGGCCGGTTGTACTAATATACATATCCTTGTACATATACTGTTCGAGACGGCAGTATGAACACAAGGAGGCGAGCGGGAATGCGGGAACTCACCGAAGGCGCACCCGTCGGGCGGCTGCGAACCCATACGATGCTGCTGGAGAATCGCCAGAAGGTCACGATCACCGGCGTCGACGACGTGGATAATTTCAACGAGAGCGAAGTAAATCTGATGACCGGGGCCGGGTACATCACGCTGCGCGGATCCGATCTGCATATCAACAAGCTGTCCCTGGACGAGGGGCAGCTTGTCGTCGAGGGGCAGATAACGGGCGTAGAGTACAGCGAACACGAGGTCCAGGGCGGCGGCTTCTTCGGACGGCTGTTTAAATAGGGGTGAAGCGCGATGCTGCTGGCCACTGCATACCAATGGCAGGTGGCTTTATATATGCTGTTCGGGGGGCTGCTGCTGGGGCTTGCCTATGACCTCATTCGCGCGATCCGCCGTCTTTTTCGCACGGGCAAGCTGCTCACCGCGCTGCTGGACGCGTCGTATTGCCTGGTTGCGCTGCCATTGGCTTTCTTCATACTATGGCGGGCGGCCGACATGGCGCTTCGCCCGTGGATGCTGGGCGGTCTCGCTCTGGGCGCGGCGATTTACTTCGCCGGGCCTTCGGTATTCCTGATGCGGGCATGGATGGCGCTGCTGCGAGCTGTGAGGCGCGCCGCGGCGCGCCTCGGGCAGACCCGTCTCGTGCGGTGGATACTGCGCTAGCCCAGCACATACGGACGCTCTCTGCCCGAGAGAGCACCTCTCATTTCGTATGTGCTGGGCTTATCAATTCCCCGGCATCACGAACTGCATAAAAACAGGCTTCATTGCCGGATCGAGCCGCCGGAGAATAGCCAGCATCGCGTCCCGGCTGACAGCGGTGCATCCGGCGGTGCTTACGCCCCGCGCTTTCCATACGTGGAGGAAAAGCGCGCTGCCTGTGTTGGGCGTGCATTCGGGATTGTAGCCGTAGTTGAGCGCCAGCTCGTACTGCGGCTGTATCGCGAGGAGGCGCTCGCACTCCGCTGTATCGTAGTCAAGCGGTACGCTGCCGTGCTCGACCCATTTGTTATAATATTTGCTGTCCGAATCGCCGATCCACAGCGAGTCGGGCGTAATCGCGCGCCACGGGAACGAAACCCCGTCGGGCGCGTCCCCCATGCCAAACGCGATGTCGGGCGTAAACACGCCCAGCGGCGTCTTTTTGTCCCCGGCCTTCGTCTTGCCCGGCCCGTTTGCGCCCATGTTCGCCTCGAAGGGCCCCAGCGTGATCTGCCAGCCCTCCGCGCCTTTCTCGAGCACCCACAGATAGCCGGTATCGTACTCGACCAGCGACAGTATAATCTGCCCGCAGTGAGCGGGAACAGACTGGGCGCGCTCCTCTATGATCGCCGAGAGCGGCGCGGCGGCCGCCCGCGCGTCGAGAGCCACCTCGTCGGCAGTGATGTAGCCCGTCCCGCCCTCATAGACGATCCGGTGCCAGCGGAATCCGACCTGCGTGATCTCTATATTCGTTCCCTCCCCGATCTTTCCCAGTATATCGTACTGCGTACCCGGCCCGCCGCGGATATTGACGGCGCTTCCGGTATCGGACAGCCGGACGACGCCGCAGAGCGTCGCCGGCGTCGCGGCTGGCGTTGGCACGGCGGTTGGCGGCGGAGTGGCAGTCGGCGTGGGAGCGGCAGTCGGCGTGGGAAGCATAAGCGTTGGAGTTGCTTGTGCCGTGGCGGAGGCGCCAGGTTCGGGCGGCCCGGGCAGGGTTACGGCCGCGCACCCGGCAAGCAGAGTCGCCGCCAGCGCCCACAGCAGCGCCGCGCGCCATCCGCTCATGAGGGTTCGCCCGCCGTCAGCGTGATGACCACCAGCTCCATAGGACAGGCGATACGAACCGGTACAACGCTGTTTCCCATGCCGCGGCTGATAACGCTCCATCCGCCGTTTTCCCAGAGCGTACCGGCGGCGCGTCCGAAGAAGCCTGTCTCGGGAGAGAGTAGACCGTGCCCGCCGGGCAGTCCCACCTGACCGCCGTGCGTGTGGCCCGAGAGCACCACGTCCCAGCCGGCGGCGATCGCGGCGTCGGCGGCGACCGGGTTATGGCACAGGAGTATCCCCATTTCCTCTGGCGGGCACGCCTCCGCGAGTTCACGAAGCCACTGCCCGTAGATCGCGACGGCCCGCTCCTGCCATTTGCTCCGGCTTAGCCTGAGGCCCGCCAGAATATGCGATGGATCGCCCAGACCGCCCACCGTGATGCGCGCGCCGCCGCGTGTGAGCGTGACGCACCCGCCGTCCACGCGGCGTATGCCCGAATCATCGGTGAGCGTATAGAGCCTCTCCCGCTCGGCGGCCGTGAGGTACCCCTCATGATTGCCGGGTACCGCATAGCACGGGGCGATCGCCGGAAGCTCCGCGTACAGCGGAATGAGCGAATCGGGCTTCCTGCGGCGTCCGTCGATCATATCGCCGGTGAGCGCGATCATGTCGGGGTTTTGCTCGCCCGCGAGGCGCAGCAGATCGTCCTGCTCCTCCCCGAACCAGCCGCCATGCAGATCCGTTAAAAGTACGATCGTGAATCCCTCAAACGGCTCTGGGAGCGACGGGCAGGCCAGCGTGTAGCGGCGAACCGTCAGCGTCGTGTTTCCATGATGAACGTATAAGGAAAACGCCGCCGCGGCGACGGCGGCCAGAATGATCCATATTACCGTCTTTTTACGGGGTTCGCGCATGGCTCGCTCCTTCCCGGGCGCTCCGACGCGCCGTAAACTCATAGAACCTGCAGGCGATCGGGCCGTTGAAGAGCGCTCTCCTGTGCGCCGCCTTCATGCCCAGCAGCGCCTCAAGCCGCG